>JBFWYF010001063.1:0-2735 GCA_050186685.1 Pirellulaceae bacterium | reverse complement strand
ATTGCCGCGCGGAGCAGGTCGGCCACACCCAGACGCACGACCAGGTCTCCTCCATCTCGCACCAGGGTAAACGTGTCGTTGCCAGCCGTGCCCGCCAGGCTGCCGATCGTGTACTGGCCGTTCTGAACGTCCAGTCGTTCGACGTCGGCATAGACGATGTCGGTGGCGGCCCCGCCGAGGTGCAGGGTGCCGGCCCGCGGGGAACTAACGTCCAGGGCCGCTGTGCCTTGGCCCGCCAGGTCGACGGCCAACTCGTCCCCTGCATGAACGGCCGGTGCGCCGCCAGTGATGTTGACGTCATCGATGCGCCAGGCCGCCGCATACTGAATAGCAAATTGATCGGCACCTCCGGCACCCTCGAGGACGATATCGCTGACATTCGTGCCACCGTTGACGCCGAGATTCGCGAACCGAACAGTTGGGCCCGCATCGACGCGCGCCGTGCCCGCGGCGAGTCCCGCGGAGGCCGTCAGTGAAAAAACATTGCTCTGGCCATCGCCCGTCAACGTGATGGTATCGGCCCCCGTGCCCCCGCCTCCGGCAATGTCAATCGTCTCGGTGTTCGCGAATTGAATCGAAGTGGCGGGAGAAGCATCCAGGGTGACAACGAGCGTGCCGCTGCCCGGCAGCGCACCGTTGGCCACAAAGTAGGAGTCCGCGTTGACGGTTCCTCCTACGCTGAGGACATCGCTGGCCGAAGGTGCTCCGAGGTCGACGGTCAAGGCGACAGGAGCGAGCACGTTGCTGGTATTCGACCGACCGGTGATCGAGACGGCGTCGTCGCCATCGCCGGTGCGCAGCTGCAGCCCCGTGGCGGGCGTCAAGGTCGGCGGAGCTCCCGGGTTCGCAGTGGCTCGCACCAATCCGTGGATCTGGATCAGCTGACTCGCACCGCTGTCGAAATCGATCCATTCCTGGCCTGCTCCCGCGTTGGACAGAACTCCCCCCGCGAATGTGAACCCGGTGCGTGTCAGGTTGACCGTCACCTGGTCATTGCCGGATGTGCCAAGCAAGGTGAGGGCATCGCTATCGCCGCTGGCGGAGTCGTTGAAGAAGAAGGCCAGATCTTCCAGCGCCGTCCAATCGGCAGTCACGACATTGCTGCCGTCCGCAGTGTTGGTGACCTGTAGCTGACCGGTCCCCGCGAGCGATGTCGGGGCCACCGCAGCCCGTTCGCTGACACCTGCCCGACTGCCATTCGGTGAGTCATCCACAAGAATGACGCTGGGCTGGGCTGTGAGATCGCGTTCCACGTTGCCGTAATTGAGGTGGTCGTTGCCGGTTCCCCCGTCGACTTGCAGAGCAATTCCCCAGCCGCCCGTCGTGTTGTCGGCCCAGGGATCGATCGTCATGTCGTCGGCTCCCCCGGCAGCAGACACGTTCACAAACCCGATGTTACGCAGGGCGATCGGATCGGACCCGTTAAGCAGCAGGTACAACTCGTTCCGGCCGTCGGCATCACCGCCGACCTCGGCCGAATCAACGTCGGCGCCGAGCAGCAGGACTTCGTCCACCTGATTGGGATTGGCGCCGTCATTGTCACCCAGGATGTTCAACACGCCGCTGGCGGATCCGGCGCTCAGCAGCATCAGCTCGATGCTGTTGGCGGAGATAGGCTGTGTCTGGACGGGACCGGCCGTCGAACGGAAGGAGATGTTGGGAGGATCGAGGGTATCGCTGAAGACATCAAGACTGCCGCCGGGCAGTGAAGAAAACTTCAACCGGTCACCTCGCAGCACTCCCGAGCTTGGCTGTGGCCGTCCGCCATTGATCTGGAACCGGAACTCGGTCGACAGAGCGACCGTCACGTCGTCGGCAATATTCGAGCTGCGGACGCCGGCCTCTTCGCCGCTGTTGATCGTCAACTCGGCTTCGCCAGGAAGCGGACCTTGGAAACCCGCGGTGACAATGTTGACGTCGACGAGCGACTGGAGGAGCAACCCCGCGGCGCTGCGCCGCTGGATACGAACGCGATTGTCCGAGACGGTGATGTCGTCGAACGCGGAATCGTTCGGCTGGACGGCCGATCCGCTGCCGAAGGCGTTCCCGCCCCAGGCCGCCGTGGCTGCCAGATTGCCCACCGTGGCGTTGCTTTCCGTGGTGGCTTGGACCACGAGTCGATTGTTCCCGGCGCCGCCCGCCAAAGTTAATCCACTGGTCGTCAGAGTGCCGTCATTCTGCGTACGCAGCCCCGATAAGGCGATGTCAGGACCCGCGGAACCGCCCGCTACGCCCGGGTTGTTATTGAGCGGAGGTACCAACTGTGTCAGCAACATCGGGCTGCCGTCCAGGAACACGTTGGCCGCGGTGCCGGATAACGGTGTGATCGACAAGATGTCATCGCTCGCCGTGCCGGTGACAGTCACGGTGTCGTCATTGCCGCTGTCCCCAGCCACGTTCAACTGCTCGGCGCCCTGAATCTGGACCGAGCCCCCTGCGGTGTGCAGTCCCGAGACCATGACGTCACCGCTGGTCTTCGTCGCATCCGCATAGGTAAGTCCCAGGGTGCGCATGCCGTCCGCGGCATCATCGGTTCGCAGGTTCACGACGTCGCGGGTGGTGTTCGCGCCGCCTTGGATCGCCAAGGAAGTGGCTGACGGCAAGCTGAAGCCCGCGGCCCACTCCCACGTGAATACATCATTGCCGCCCGACCCCATCAGGGTGTTCGACGTCGACGCCAGCAGTCCCGCGGTCAATCTCGT
This sequence comes from Pirellulaceae bacterium, assembly GCA_050186685.1. GTDB lineage: Bacteria > Planctomycetota > Planctomycetia > Pirellulales > Pirellulaceae > CAZFLF01. The sequence goes on along the minus strand of JBFWYF010001063.1, from coordinate 33 downwards.
ACCACCGCTGGCGGTTGCATTGGTTACGGTGTC
>JBFWYF010001062.1:0-2738 GCA_050186685.1 Pirellulaceae bacterium | reverse complement strand
CTGCGGACCGTGGTCCCCTACGAAAATCACCAGGGTCCGGTCCGATTGGCCTGACTGTTCGAGCGCACTCAAGACCAGACCGACGCCCTCGTCCAGCCGCTGGACGCAGCTGTAATAGTCAGCCGTTTCGCGCCGCAGTCGAGGCGTATCGACGCCGACGGCCGGCATCGTCACTACCTGCTCGGGTCGCACCGGTACCGACGGCACGCCGTGCGACTGGGGCAAGAACGGCAAATGGGTATCCGCGAAGTTCACCATCAGGAAGAACGGCTGCTCCCCCGAGCCTTGAATAAAGTCGCGCACTTGGTCAGCCGTCCGATGAACATCGCGTTGGCTGAAGCTGATCGCCGACGCATCCGCCCAGCGAACATCAAACTGGAATGCCGACTCGGGCAGAACGTGTAACTTGCCCAGCAGTCCCGTGCGATACCCGGCGCTGTGAAGCAAGGTCGGCAAAGTTGGCCACTCGCGCACCATCGTGAAGCGGTGTGTCGCCAGGCCGAGTTGCCCGTTCTGATGCGGATAGAGCCCCGTCAGGATGCTCGATCGAGACGGACTACAGACCGCCTGTGTCACGTAAGCGTTCGCGAAACGCACGCCGGACGCGGCCAGGCGGTCGACGTGCGGAGTGGGCACGGTCTTGTCTCCATAACAACCGAATTGCAGCCCGTTATCCTCGGATACGATCAGCAGCACGTTGGGACGGCGCACCTCGTCCGCTCGGATCACTCCATGAACGAAGACACCCACCGTCCACACCGCGATGAAACCGCTCCACATGGTCCACATGTCACACCTTGGGTCCGGTGGTTTGGGAAAACAGGACGCGACTGGTCGGCCCTATCATACTCATTTTGAAGCGGAGAGTGGCCCGGCAAGCGTGGCCCGCTTGGCCGGAGCGGTGAAGAGGAGAGGGTGCGGGCGAGGAGCCGCCGCGGAGCGGCGGGCCACTCGGCGGACCCAATTTGCTTATCCCCTGGGAACGAACTGCGCAATTCCTAAGCACATCGCTCCCCCCAAGAAGCGTCACCATCTTCTAAGCTGCTGCGCACCAGCGGGTTAGGACCGCCAGCTACCGTGGGAGGCTCCCGGTGGCACGGCGAATGCGTACCGAATGTCGTTTTGCGCCGGGCGGCTGCCGGCCAAAAAGGGGATCGTCGGAACACGACAGGACCGCTCGATGGCGCCAATCGCAGGGGAACCGCAGGAGGTCGTAATCCAATTGCTGGATTCCGCGTCGGGCCGGGCCGTCAAACTGTGGAAGTTCCGCGGCAGAGAAAGCTTATCGATAGGACGTTTGCCCGAAAACGACGTCGAGATCCATGACCCGTACGTTTCGCGTCTGCACGCCGAGGTGGTCCAGCGTGACGGTCAGTGGGTGCTCGTCGCGTGCGGCCGTCACGGGGTACTCGTAGACAACCAGCCCGTCACGGAACGGGTACTCGAGCACGATGTGATATTTCAGCTTGGCCGGTCTGGACCAGTGATGCGATTCCAGTTGGGCCGCGAGGACTCTGGCTGCGGACACACGCTGACCCTGGACGACGAACATCCACTCTTTTTTGGTTTGGACGAGACTCGCATTCAGGAGGAAGTCGACCGGATCGCGGAGGGTGATTACTTTCGAAGGCTTCAGGCGGAGGCCAGAAATTTGCGAGCGCGCCAGCAACCCGGGTTGCGCTGATCGATCATTTCTGGCCAGGCTCTTCAACAGGAAACCCATTCTTGGCGCAGATCATATCGACGCACTCTTTTCGGGGTGGAACGGGAAAGTCCAATACCACCGCGAATCTCGCCGTGTTGGTAGCCCGCGCCGGTTTCCGCGTGGGCGTTATCGACACGGATATCCAGTCGCCTGGCGTGCATGTCCTGTTCCGCATGACCGAGACGGACATGCGACGGTCGCTGAACGACTACCTTTGGCGACGCTGCCGGATCGAAGAGACGGCTTGCGACGTAACGACTCGGGCAATCGGCAACGTCGCCGAGAGCGCGGATCGTCCGAGGTTGTACGTGATTCCCTCGAGTCTCAAGACGGGGGAGATCGCGCGGATCCTGCGCGAAGGGTACGACGTCGGTCTGTTGAATGATGGTTTACAGGAATTGCTCCGTCAGCTGAAACTCGATTACCTGTTCATCGACACGCATCCCGGAGTCAACGAAGAGACCCTGCTGTCGATTGCCGTCTCGGATCTGCTGGTCTTGATCGTCCGCCCGGACCAGCAGGACTTTCAGGGTACCGCGATCGCGGTCGAGCTGGCGCGCAAGCTGGACGTTCCGCGGATGCTGGTCGTCGTCAACAAGGTCCCGGCGGGAGTTGACGCGGCCGTACTGCAGGATCAAGTCGAAACGATGTACAGGGTCGAGGTCGCTGCGGTTCTGCCACTGTGCAACGAAATGGTGCGGAACGCGAGCAGCGACATCTTCGTAAACCGGTATCCCGAGCATCCGCTCACGCGCCAACTGGCAGCCGTCGCGGCGCGGATTCTCGGGGAAAACGGCGCTCACCTGGTGTCAACCGTCGGGGGGCGGCCTGACTGACCGGACAAGGCATTCCGCACTGAGGTACCTCGTGTCGAAATTTTCCGCAAGTGACGAAGTCGACCTGCTGATCGGGAAAATGAAGTCGGCCGCGGCGCCGCTACGCGAACTGCTACGCGAGATCCATGCCAGATATGCATCGCTCGATGAAGGCAAAGTCGCCGACTACATTCCCGAGCTTGCCAAAGCGGATCGCC
>JBFWYF010001061.1:0-2744 GCA_050186685.1 Pirellulaceae bacterium | reverse complement strand
GATCGATGTGATCGTGCGGCCGACCTGCAGGGCGGTGCGCTCCATGGCGCCGCATACCTGGCCCAGATGTTCGAGGTCCGTCCCCGAGCCGATATGCATATGCAAGCCCGTCACCCCAAGCCCGTGGCGGTCGGCGCGCCGCAGGCAATCGTCCAGCTGTTCGTGCCAGATCCCATGCTTCGACTGCTCGCCGCCCGTATTCGTCTTCTGGCTGTGACCATGCCCGAATCCAGGATTGATTCGGAGCGTGATGTTTCGGCCTGGCGCTGCTTCCCCCAGCTGGTCGATCATATCGGGCGAACCGCAGTTCACAGGAATATGGTGCTTGAGCACCAGGGCCAGCGAATCGCGGTCGAAGATGTCGGCCGTATAGACAATCTGGGGCGGTTCCGTACCGATCGTAAAACCAGCCCGGAGGGCCCGGTGAATTTCGCCCGCACTGACGGCGTCGACCACGGCCCCGTGACGGCGTGCCAGGTCGAGAATCGCAATGTTCGAACACGCTTTCTGAGCGTACCGCACCACGTCGAATCGCGAGAGGTCCTCGATACGTTCGACAATTTTCGCGGCGTCGTAGACGTAGGTGGGCGTACCGAATTTCTGAACCAGTTCCGCGATGCTGACTCCGCCAATCTCATGGCGAATCGCTGGAAACGCTTCCAAGGCAGGCATGAAGGGACCCTTCGTTCCAGATGCAATTCAAAGACACCGTGCGACCGACCAGACTGGTCTGATTGTATGTCTCGGGTTTCCCGTTTGGGAATGACCCCGGCCACGCTCCGTGACACAGGAACGGGAGCACGTTCTTCCCGTGATGGCGTCGCAAGAAAAGAAAACAGGGCGGCTCAACGAGCCGCCCTGCCTGGACGTGTCTACGACTTACGTGGCCGGCGACCTTTACTGGCCAAGATTGTTGCGAGCCTTTGCTGCCGTACCAATCAGCTGGAGCACGCCTTCCTCGACCTCGACCCGCACGCTGATCCCCCGGTTGATCGCTTTCTGCGTGACATGGATCTCATCCTTGCCGGCGGCGCGCCGCGCCGTGTCGGCGAGCACTTTCACGATAGGATCCTTCTCCATCGCTGCCGCGAATTCCAGGATCGGGGCGAGCGAAACATGCAATTCGACCGGAATTACCTCGGGCTGACCATTCTTCGCCGAGGCGTCGATCACGCGTTTCAGCAGCGCCGACGAATCCTCGCCGAAGCCAAGAAAGGCGCTCTTTGTCCCGGTACCGATGACCACGGGCAACTTGTCGCCCAGTGCCTGGCGCGCCTTCTCGTCGTCCGCAGGCACTGGAACCGTGAACGTATGGAAATCCACTCCGCCGTGTTGCTCGGCATTGAACTTCAGATCTTCGATCTTGGCGTCGTTTTCACCCGACTGCTTCGCCAAGGCCACGAGCTTCTTCAGCTGCTGCTGGAGCGACATGCCATCGGCCACGAACCCGCCCGCGACAAATTCTACGTTGTCCGTCCCCAGCATCAGCGCGGCGCCACCATCGACCTTGCCCCCCTCAATGGTCGCTACCAGGACATCCAGCAGCGAACCGACGATCTGCTTCGCCGCGTCCCGTGCTTCCGCGGTCCTCAGCTTCTCGTCCGATTCAATCGCGCTCATCGCCTGCTCACGCATGGCCTTCAGCGCCTCGCGAGCCTGGGCGACCTCTTCAGGCGGAATCGGCGACGTGAACCGCAGCGTGGCGGCCGCATCCGGAACCTGCATGCCTGTAAAGCTCGATTTCAGCTGCGTATAGTTGGCCATCTGCTGGGCCAGCTTCGTATTCGCCACGGCGGTCATATCGACGTCGAGAAACGTCGTGCCCTTCTGGGCATCGACACCCCAGCCGACCGTCAACTGATCCGATTCCTGCAGCAACCGGACGAAACTCTCGAGCGACTGTCGGCCCACGCGCTCCTGCAGCTTTCGCTTGTCCTCGTCGTCCTCCGCTTCGAGATTGCGCTCGAAGCCTGCCTTCATCTCCGAGACGGCCATATCGATCAGCCCCGGATCAAGGCTGCGCACATTCAGCTGCACCGCCAGGTTGTACTTTTCCGGCAGCGTTCCGAGGCTAGCCGATGGATCCTGGGGCACGTTGGCGAGATTGTTCTCCGCGTCCGACGCAAACAGCCACCCATTGCTGTGCTTCAAGTAGATGGGCCGCTGCACCTGAATCCGCTTCAGGCCGCCACCCGCGTCCTCGACCTCGATTGAGGCATTCTCCAGCTGCTGTAGGAAGGCATCCAGGTTACTGACCGGCAAGAAGGCGACGCCCGTCGGCTGAGGCCCGGCAAACTGCAACAAGACACCGGCCGGTCGCTGCGCATCAATCCCTTGCAAGTAAGGCCCGGCCATCAGCGTTACCAGTCCCCCAAACTCCGGCGCTCCGGCCGCACGTGTCAAGTACCCGATGTCGCTCAGCAGCTTGTCTGCCTTGGCCAGCGACACCACTACGGCGGGTTTCGCGGGCGCTTGAGCGGCCAACTGGCTGGCCGAACTCAGCAGCATCCCAGCCATCATCAACCCGCAGAGTACAATTCTTCCGAATGAAATCACGTTCGCTTCTCCTTAACGATTCCAAAGCAGTGGGCGCGATACACGTTGGTCCTGCGCAGCTCAAACCGATTTCCTGTTACCGCCTGAAAATGGTCCTCGGCCGCATTCTTCGTACCAATCCCGCGTAGGAATACCTGTGCCAAGTGTTCCCAGTTTCAGACAGGCCACGTCCGTGGGCCATGGGCCGG
>JBFWYF010001060.1:0-2760 GCA_050186685.1 Pirellulaceae bacterium | reverse complement strand
AGAGTATCCATGCCCAAGTCCGTCGCACCGGCAATACTCCGCAAGGCAGTTAATGAGGCGGCCAAGAAGGCATTTGCCGAGGCTCGTCGAGCCCACGCCAAGGAATAGCTGTACGTGTTTGGTCTCCTGCAGAGCTGTGAGCAGATCCGGGAAATGCGGGGACACAAGAAGTTCATTCAAGGGTTGCGTTTTTCCCCGTCGGGAGCGGTGCTTGCCTCCGTGGACTCCGAACCGAAGGGACTACGTCTCTGGGTCCCGGAGACCGGCGGGCTGGCCTATCAATTGGACGCCTACGGTGTAGCGGTCGAATTCACTCCGGACGGGGCCCAAGTTGCCGTGGCCCCGGGCTATTGCCACAAGAGCGAAACGGACGTACAGCTCTGGGACGTCGAGACAGGAAAGTTGGCCAGAACGGTGCGAGGGGCCATCAAGGCGGAATCCCTGGCGTTCTCGGCCGATGGTCGGCACTTGGCGATCTGCAGTTCGCTCCCCGGGTTAGCTGAGCTCTGGGATCTCGAGTCTGAAACCTGCGTGCAGCGGCTCGATCCCGGCTACACGTCGCTCGACGACTTGGCCTTTGTCGACGACGACCGCTCGATCGCGCTGGTCGGGTAGGCGGACGAACGCCGCCCGCCTGTGCTGGTGTGGGAACTGAGCCCTGCTCCACCTGGAAAGCCCCCACGCTAACCAGACTCCGTGGAATCCCCAGGCGAGGATCGGACCGGCGGCATCCATTTCCGCCACGCGAGTAACTGCACGGTGGTCAAAGTCAGCATGAAGCCCGCGGCCAGCAGATATGGGACGCGCTGGTCCCACCAGGTGGCGAGCAGCCCTCCGACGAACGTTCCCAGCGCCATACCCGCCGCCAAGGTTGCCTCGTGAATGCCTGCGGCGAGCGCTCGGTGCCGCTGCGAGCTTCCGGACGCACTGTAGAAGAGTCCGGAGAAGTAGTTGTATCCGACCAGCTGTCCCAGCAACGCCAGCCCGGCCAGCAGCATACCGGCCGAGTTCGCGCGGGCAATGACGACCAGCCCGATGGCGGCCAGCAACTGCGAGCCGAGCGAGGTGCTCACGCGGTATTGCCAGCACGCCGTCCAGTGCATGACCAGATAGGTCGCAATGATGACCGCGCGCCAGGCCGCCAGCAGCTTGCCGTGATCGTCGGCGGGCACTCCAATCGCCACGGCCAGATCCGGCAGGAGATGGATCACCATGCTCCCGCCGAACATGCCGCCCAAGTTGGCAATCCAACTCAGTCGCTTGAACAGCGCGGCGATCTCTTGAACCTCCCGCGCGGGAGTCGCCAAGAGACTTGGCTCGACGAGCAGCGGAACGACCCGGCGAACTGCCTGGCCCGCGAGAACGAGGTTGACCAACGCGGCCGCGAGCGCTGCTCCGTAGGTCCAGGGCAGTCCCCAGGAAAACAGCCAACCAGCTGACAGCTGGCCGGACAACATGCCCAGGTTCCAGGCGATACAAAACAGAATCAAGGTCCGGCTGACACCCGAACGATTTGCATGCGGATCCGCGCCCTGGTTGAGCCAGCCGATTAGTGGAGGGTAGATGAACCCGAGTCCGATCCCGAGCAGCCAATAGCCGGCCAGAAACTCGGGCCGGCGTGAGTCGCCCAGTCCGCACGCCAGTATGCTGACGAGCAGCGCGACGGCGCCCGTCAGGAAGACGAACCGGCCATCCAGTCGATGAGAGAGCCAGCCTCCCAGGATGCTGCCCGCACCCGCGCTGAACGACAGCCCGGCTCCCGCCAGGCCCAGATACCACGGCGCAACTTTGGCTTCCGCCAACCCGCGCGAGACGGCAAACACGACCATAAAGCCGGCGAAGTCCGTCAGAACGCAAACGGCGTACAACCAACGCTGCAGCACAAGATTCATCGCAACAGTATGGTCTCGCCGCCTGCCCGATGGGAGGACAGGCGACCTCTCGGCGCGACGTTCCCGGATATTGGCCCGGGGGCGAGGCTCGAGTGAACTTTGATCTCGCCTGCGGAGCTATGTCGAGCAACAAAGTTCGATGGCTTGATACCGCGATGAAGGACGCCTGGGACATTGGCGCAAACAAGGGCCTCTTCCACTTGTAACCCGATCCGAGCGATACGGTGCCAATACGCTCGGCCGGCATCCGAACCGGACGAGGTTTCGGGCCACCAGCGAGAGTGGCTTGCAAGTCGCAGCCAGCCGTCCCGCGGAGACCTCCGGCCACTGCGGACTTCGCGGGTTGGTGCGTTGAACACATGAAGGTGTGGTGCCCGCCAAATTGTGGAGGGGACAGAAGGGGCAGACGGCACTGTTCCCCTGCCTGGCGGCGCGGCGCATCCGCACCGAGCCGTGGGGCAACAACATCACACTCATCGCACTAACGGGCGGGGGCCAGCCCGAAGACAAGCGGCGCACCCCTGATGCTGGCTTCGACCATCACCTCGTCAAACCCCCGGATCCTCAAGTCCAGCGTCAGCTTCTGCGCCGAGGTTAATACACAATCCCGAAGCCGAGCGAGAAGCCGAACAAATCGAGGTCCGTATCGGGATGTTCATCCACCGGATCGATGCTGTAGCCTTCCCAGAACTGCCACTCCATTCCGATGCGCGGGACCAGCACCACGTTGCGTACATACAAACGATGCTCGTAACCGAATCCCACTTCGGTCTGACCACGTACGATTTCATTCGCGTCGGCCAGTGCAAGCGTATTCGCGTCGTGCCTCCCATCACCCATAAGAATGGAGAGTTTACCTCGGCCATAC
>JBFWYF010001059.1:0-2763 GCA_050186685.1 Pirellulaceae bacterium | reverse complement strand
CTTGCGCAGGCATTGCGGGGCTACAACCTGGTCAAGCCGCCCTCAATCGACGAGATCGTTCAGTTCGTTCGGGCGCTACAGCTTCTGGGACGCTCCGAGATCCGCCCGGAAGACCGGGATGTGCTGCTTCCGTTCCTGGCCAAGACCGAGGAAGACGTGAAGCGCCTCTTGCTTCGCGACGGATTCAGCAGCCTTGTCCTGACGGCTCGTGAGTACCGCGATCAGGCCCTGCGGGCAATGTCGCAAAGGCCAGAGGAGGCGGTCGCGTGACTTGGCGGTTCATTCTGGTGGCGTCAGTCGCTAGCAATGTCTGGGCCCAGCCGGCGGCTCTGGTGGCTCTTGCAGATCACTGGGCCGGACACTTCGGCGTACCGAGAGAGTTGGTGCGGGCGGTGATCGAAGCGGAGTCAAACTGGAATCCGCGCGCAGTTTCACCGGCCGGGGCTGTCGGCTTGATGCAACTGATGCCCAACACTGCGGCAGCATTCCGAGTAGGAAACCGGTTCGATCCGGCTGAGAACATCCGAGGCGGTGTGGCCTACCTTGCGTTCCTGATGGAGGAGTGCGGCGGCGATCTGCGTCTCGTCGTTGGCGCTTACATCGCTGGCCACGGTCGAGTGCTGAAGGCCGGGCTGCGATACCGGAATCCGGAAACGGTGAACTTCACATATCGGGTCGCCTACCTGTTCCGACGAAATCGGTGGGAGTCGATGTTGACCCAGCGAAAGGAGCCTGCCGAATGAGAACGATGCTCTTACTCCTCGCGATTCAGCCGCTCAACGCCCAAATCCAGCCGGTGGTGAGCAAGCGGAGCCCGACGGATCAAGTGCAAGTGGTACGTGTGGCGCCGCGATTTGCGACGGCGATTCGCATTCCCGAACCGGTCAGTTCATTGGTCATCGGTGACCCCGAGCGGTTCCTTGCGGAGCACTCCGAGAAGGAACCAACCCTCGTTCTTGTCAAACCCGTCACGGAGCAACCTGGCGAATCGAACCTCTTGGTTGTGACCACGAGCGGCAGGCAACTGAGTTTCCTGTTGCGGATGGATCCCAGCGGCCCGAAGAGGGTGGATTTCGTGCTCGTATACAAGCCGGCCGGCAGTTTTCTCGTGGGCGAATCGTTTCCAACATCGGCTGAGGTCGCCAGAACCGACGTTCTCAGACCCGTCTCTGGTCTCGCGATTCCGAAGGCTGTTGATGCTGAGAAGGCCCTTGACCCACTTCAGGAGATCCTGAACCGGCAGAAACTCGCCCCACTCCCCGCCCTTTACGGAGGCAAGCCTCCAACAGTGTCTAGAGAAGGCGATCGGGTTAGAGCGGGAGTCTCCGAAGTCATCGATCAGGGGCGCACCGTGATGGTCCTCTTCTCGGCCGTCAACCCACAACCATATGCGATCGAGATCATGCCACCGCAGGTGCAACTGGCCGGGAAGACACGGAAAGGGGCCGTGATCCGCAAGGACCATTGGACGACCAGCGAGCAACTCCCGGTGCAGGACTTCCGACTGTCGCGGCGGCGGCTCGGCCCTGGGGAGCGGGTGGATGGCGTGGTGGTGTTTTCAAGGCCGGGGTTTAAGCAATCGCACGAGAGCTTGTTTTTGCAGGTAGCCGAGAGCGGAGCGGTGGACCGGCCGGCTTTGGCCCCGATTGGTTTTGGTGTTTCAGCAACTCGTGAGGAGGCATTTCATGGCCAATGAACAGATCCCACAGCGCGATCACGAAGAGGATGTCACGGCCGACCTATCCAACGTGGCGGCCAATCCGGAATCTCCCGGGTCGGAGCGTACAGAAGCCGAGCCATCGGATCAGGATGCGAAGCCGATGTCGCTGCTCGACAGGATTCGCACCCGCTTTGGGCCGGTTCCGGAGAGCCGCGACCTGAAGTCGGCGGAACGAACACGCGGGCTCGTCATCCTTGTTGGGGCGAGCTTGGCGTGCCTGTTTCTATTTGTCGGGCTGTTCACTACGGACGCCGACAGCACGAAGAAGCCTCGAGGAACGATTCCCAATCTAGGAAGACCATCATCAGTCCCAGCGAATCCGGAGGTCGCACAACGATCGGCGGTTCCTCAACTGACCGTCAACCAGCAACCGAATGACGAGTCGAATGAATTGACCGAACAGGATCTGCTGGGAACGATGCGGAATCGTGCGGCAGCGCAGGCATCGGACCCGCCGCCGGCCGGCCCCATCAAACCGCTGCCCTCGCCCGCCAGGGACCTGGCATCGGCGGACTTCTCCGATCCCGCACTCATGGAGGCGTACCGCCGCCAGAACATCGCGCCGCCTCGACAACTCGGCAACGTGACCAACTGGCAAGAAGCCATCTCGGAATATCAAAGCCGCCAGCAGAAGCTGGCGAATCCTCAGTCTGCTCCTCCGCCCATGAGGGACGTCCCCCAACTCGTCAAGTCCTCGCTGGTATTTGTGCGCTCCCAGACGGCCTTGACGGCTGGGGCGCAACAGGTTCGACCGGTGATCCGGCGCGTGGAAGGGCGGTATCTGCCGCAGGGCACGGCGCTGATCGCTAGACTTCAGCACGGAGTCAGTTCCGCGGCCAAAGCTCCCGTGATCGCGGTCGTTGAATACAACTACGAAGACAATGGTCGACTCTTGGTGCCGGCTGGCACGAAAGCTAACGGTGAACTCACGGGCGCGACGCCACAGGGGTGGGTAACGCTCAAGTTCCACTCGCTGGAGTTCCCGAATGGGGAAGTCGAGGAGATTGCGGGAACCGCTCTCGGCATGCAGCGACAGGCTCTGC
>JBFWYF010001058.1:0-2786 GCA_050186685.1 Pirellulaceae bacterium | reverse complement strand
GCTGCATGCCATGCCGGCGCAATTGGTCATCGGCTGTCTGGGTGTAGTCCAAGCGGCGCTTGCCGAGAGGCATTGGAGCGAGATGGAACAAGCTGATCAGACACTAAACCTAGCTGAGGTCTATCCGGCCGACTGTCTGACAGTCACTCGACGGTTCGTCGAGGACGGTGTCGAGGCGCGATATTTCGACCGAGTGCCGGTCCGCGAGGTGGGCCCTTCGTTCGCGTTCGACACGATAGGACGTTATGGAGATCGAAGCGACATAGAGCGGCTGCGCAGGCTTAGCCGTGTCCATCCTTTTGCCCGATATGCGCTCGCGGCGCTGAAGTCGCTCGACGTAGTCTCAGCAAGGGAACTCTGAGTGCCCCGTCCGGTGGATTGATCTTTGCGGCCGGCACCGTCACCCAACTTTGACAATTTGAACGCCAGCTCCCAACAACAGCTGGTACAGCGTTGCGATCTTGGTCCGAGCTCCGCGGCGGGCGCAGTATGTGAACACGACACGCTGCTTGGCACGGGTGAACGCGACAAAGAAGCCAGCCGTGCCCTCGATCTGGTCCCCGGCGAAACTCCACCAAGCCCCGTCGTCGAGTCCCACAAAAATGACGGTGTGGTACTCGAGTCCCTTACTCTTGTGGATGGTCATGAGAGGGACGGCGTGCAGCCCTTCGTAACCGTCAAGGACCTCAGTCCATTCGGCAGCGCCTGCCGAACACGCATGGAGATGGCGCGCGGCGGCATCAGTGACCTTGGCAAACCAATCGCCCTGCGCATAGGACGGATGAGCGGCCATAAGGCGATTCCTCCCAACGAAATCGAGAACACGGTCGACGAGCCTGCGGGTACCGGCTGCATCACGTAGAGGCGACGGGCAGTCCCGATGGAGCGCTGTCGCAAACGCGTCGAGTTCGCGCGCTAGGCGAGTCTGTGAGGACTCATCCTCGGGCGCGACGCCGTGTAAGCCCGCGAGCACGTTCTGGCAGGTGCCCCAGTGCCGTCCCGCGCGGGGCGTCATCGCTAGGCGCAGAATGCAGAGCAGAAGATCAGATACCTCTTCGGCCAGCAGTTCTTGCAGCATGACCGAGCCGACCGTGCCGGCTTCATTGCGGAGCACGAGGCCGGCCGCTCGGAACACCGGTTCGAGCACGGCGGCATAGTCACTGGATTTCTGACGCACAAGGAGAACGAAATCCCTAGGCGCCAAATCGTGCGCCCGCATTTCCGCCGTGACGAAGGCCGCCAGCTCTTCAGCCTCCTTCTCTGGCGTGGAAAAGTCCCAGATCGCGCAGCTGTCACCTGCGATGGTCGTTTTGGTCTTGGACACGGGCGCAACCGCCCGCTTGTCTAGCGCCTGAGCGAGGATGTGCTGGATGCGGACAAGGTCGGGTGACGATCGGTAGTTATTGAAGAGCGGCGTTCGATAGGCCCCGAAGTCAGCTTCAAACGCACCGAATGGGTCTTCCATGGCCATAGCCCAACGCATGATTTGCTGCTTGTTGTCGCCGACAGCGGTGATGACGGCGTCTGTGCCTAAAAAGATCATCCTCACCAAGTCGTATTGAATCTGGGTAGTGTCTTGAAACTCGTCCATGAATAGGTGCGAGTAGGTCAGTCGTAGCGCGTCGCGAACCATCGGATTGACCCGCAGCAGCAGCTCCGCCAGCCGACCGATCATCGGGAAGGATAGTCGCGTCTTTTTTCCATCGTGCAGCGAGGATTGCCAGAAGCGGTCACATGCCCACTGCGCGGGCGTCGGCTTCGGCCAACCATCTACGGGTAGCGGCGAACCCAAGAGGTGGGTGCGCTCGAAAGTCTTGACCGTTAGTGCCTCAATGTCGGCGTAGCTGCCGACGTCCTGAGGAGGTGCGCCCAACTGTTGCTGCAGAAAGCCGCGATAGAGCGCGTCGTTCGTCAGCATGATCTCATAGTCGGGTCGAGGCCGCCAGTGATCAGGGAGGGCCTGTCCGAAGCGGTCGACCAGGCCCTTGGCAAATGCGTCGAAAGTGAGCGAGTCGAGGCGCCCCGCATGACTGTGATGGCAGCGCTGGCGGACCCGGGCAGCGAGGTTGGTCGCCGCATCGCGCTTAAAGCTGATAGCGAGGATGCGTCTGGGCAGCGGCGCCATGCCGGTCTGGAGCAGGTATGCCGCGCGTTGGGCCAGCAGCTCGGTTTTTCCCGCGCCAGGCCCCGCGATGACGGAACGGCTGTCCGTCGATTGCACGACCTTCATTGCGTTCGCCTCGAGCTTGTCGACCCCAATGGGGCGCCAATCGTCGGGCCGGACGCGTCGTGCGAGCAACGTCATGATCAGTCCCGTTGCAAGGTCTTGGAGGCGTGAGCCAGGATCTCGGCTAGCACCGGAGGCATGCCGTCCCGCAACTCATTCGTCTTTACATGTGCGAGCGCCGCCAAATGGGTCGCGGGTTTGCTGTGTGTCAGGAAATGGTAGCGGTAATTGGGCAGCAGGTCCGGACAGTCCTTGAACGCACCGGTGTAGAGCGTAAGGCCCGGCCCCGACACGCCGAACACGGCCTCGGCGGCCTTGTCGACGGCCATCTTCGGCCCGCTGCCCTTTGGTACGATGGCCTTGTAGGCATCTGGGAACGCCTTTAGCATCGCAAGGTCGAGATCAAGCGGCACCGAGAAGAACACGCTGTAAGGCTTGAGGCTGTCGATCCAACCTCGAAGGATTTTGCGATCCTCTGCGTCCTGCCATGTGTGCATCTTCTCGAAGTCGTCATCGGAGAGCGTGCCGCCCTCGATCTTCAAGAGTTTGGCCTTGGAGA
>JBFWYF010001057.1:0-2791 GCA_050186685.1 Pirellulaceae bacterium | reverse complement strand
CGAGCGATCCACGATCGCCGGCATGATGAAGCGGGAGAGCTCGCGATCGTCGACGACATTCACGTCGATGCCGCGGGCTTCCGCCTGGTGCGCCACCCAGGCATTGTCCGATTGCCGATCCGTGGCGGCGATCGCAAGGCGCATGCCGCTCAGGTGCTCGGGCTGGAATTCACCTTTGACCCAGGAGTTCTCCCGGCTGGCTAGGAACGCGGCGAGGCGCTGCTTCACACGGGGCGCGACGACGGTGATGTCGGCTCCTGCCCGGCGCAGCAGGTCCTCCTTGCGCGCCGCCACGTCCCCTCCGCCGACAACCAGCACAGGTTCACCCGCAAGCCGCAGGAAGATGGGAAAGTATTCCATCGCGATTATCCGCCCGCGACGCGACGCGGTTCGGGCTTGATGGGAATCACGCGACGCTTGGGCTGCAGGCCGCATTCGCGCGTGTCCGGATTCTCCCACCACCACCGGCCCGACCGCGGGTCCGCCCCGGGTTCCACCGCCCGCGTGCAGGGAGCGCAGCCGATGCTGGGATATCCTTTGTCATGCAACGGGTTGTAGGGCAGGTTGCGGGCTTTTATGTACGCCCACACGTCCTCGTCAGTCCACTCGAGCAGCGGGCTCAGCTTCCACATGTCGTTGCGGTCGTCCCACGACAGCGGCTCACCCTTGGCGCGTTCGGCCGATTGCTCGCGACGCACGCCCGTGATCCAGGCCTTGTAACCCGCGACCGCGCGCTTGAATGGCTCCACCTTCCGGATGTGGCAGCAGGACTGCCGCTCTTCGAGGCCGTTGTAGAACCCGTTGATGCCATTTTCCTGGACGTAGGCTTCCACGGCCTCCGTGTTCGGGTAATACACCTTGATCCGCCGTTCGTACCGGCGCTCGATGCGATCGAGAAGGGCAAGAGTCTCGTCCGGAAGGCGGCCAGTGTCGATCGTGAAGAGGTCGATCTCCGGCGCATGGGTGCAGATCAGGTCCATCAGCACCGCCGACTCCGGCCCGAGGCTGTTCGAATACACGACGTTCCCGTGCTCCCGCACGGCCCGCTCGAGCTGCGCGACGGAATCGCGGACCAGCTCGGCGAGACGGGGAGAAAGTTCTGCAGGAGTCGTCATGGCAACGGGGCCACTGTTACCGCTTTGTTATGGAATGACGCATTGGCTGCACTGTAGCCAGCGCGGCATATAGCCGGAAAGAGTCTTTTGTTCTGGCTAGATGCGAGGGGGTTATGGGAAAACGCCGCGGGCGGGTTCGCAGGAGGCGCATCGCAGCCGCTGGCCCAGGCTACAGCCCGCGGTCTGCAGCCTGGGGCCTGGCCCGAAGCGCCAGTCCCAGGTCCGTAGCTTCCTGATACTTAACTGAAAAATCACCGAATGCAGCGAGCGCCACGGCGGTATCGGCGCCATCGGGCAGCTCGAAGGCGTCGAAGCCGCAACGGGCCATGTAGAAAAGCTGGTCGCGCTGGATCTTGCCGACCGCGCGGATTTCGCCGGTGAAGGCGTACCGGCGGCGGAGCAGCTGGGCCTGGGTGTAACCGCGGCCCTCCCCGATGCCACCGAACTCGATGGCGACCAGGGCGATGCGCAGGAAATCACGCTCCAGGGCCTCGACGGGATCGGTCGGGCCGATCCGGACCCCGAGCTTGCCGTTCCAGAGCCACCATTGGTCGCGCTCGGCCTGCCAGCGGGCGAACGGGATGATCAGCGCCCCGTTCAATCCCTGCGGATCGTCGTCGATATTGCGCCACTCGTCGGCGACGACTTCACGCTGCCTGATCAGCTGGGGCATACACGCGGGCCTTGAAGGGAGCGACACCGACCCGGCGGAAGGTATCGAGGAAACGTTCGCCGTCCTGGCGCTGGTCGAGGTAGACGCGCAGGATCCGGTCCAGGGTTTCGGCAACATCGTTCTGGGCGACGGAGGGCCCGATGACGGTACCGAGCGCGGCATCCTGGCCGGCCGCCGAGCCGCCGAGCGTGATCTGGTACCACTCCTCGCCGCTCTTGTCGACGCCGAGGATGCCGATGTGTCCGACATGGTGATGGCCGCACGCATTCATGCAGCCTGACATCTTGAGCTCGATATCGCCGATGTCGTAAAGATAGTCGAGGTCGTCGAAGCGGTCATTGATCTGGCGCGCCACGTTGAGCGTTCCGGCATTCGCCAGGCTGCACAGGTCGAGGCCGGGGCAGGCGATCATGTCCGTGAGCGTCCCGATGTTCGGCGTCGCAAGATCGATGGCCTGCAGCGCTTCCCACACCGCCTTGAGATCCTTCTGCCGCACATCCGCAAGAATCAGGTTCTGGTCGTGTGTGGATCGCACCAGGCCGAACGAGTAGCGGTCGGCGAGATCTGCCAGCTTTTCCATCTCCACGTCGGTGATGTCCCCCGGCGGACGCGCGGGCGACTTGAGTGAAACGACGACAGCGCGGTAGCCCGCCACCTTGTGCTTGCGGGTATTGCGCTGATACCAGTTGCGGAATGCGTTGCCCGCGCCCGTGACGACGTCCTCGTCGCCGAGCGCCTCGTATTCCGGCGGCACGAAGAAAGCCTTCACACGCGCGATTTCCGCCTCATCCAGCACCGGCGCGAAGGCGCGTGACTTCTCGAACTCGGCATCGACCAGTTCGCGGAACTTCGCGGGACCGACCGCCTTCACGAGGATCTTGATGCGCGCCTTGTGGATGTTGTCGCGCCGGCCGTTCATGTTGTACACGCGCAGGATCGCATCGAGATAGGCGAGCAGGTCCCTGGGCGCGAGCCACTCGCGGATCACATGGCCGATCATCGG
>JBFWYF010001056.1:0-2801 GCA_050186685.1 Pirellulaceae bacterium | reverse complement strand
GTGAAAGCGGTGAAGATGGTGCGCGTCGTATGTGCCGGCGAATTCTACGACGCGGCGCGCTCCTCCGCGCGAGTCGAGGAGAAACGCGTCCGGGTCCTTGGCAAAGCGGATCAGCTGGCCGATTTTGGGAAACGCGGCTTCTCCCCACCACCATTGGTGGCAGCGCGGGTCGGAGGCGCAGTAGCCTAGAAAAGCTTCGGTCAGGTGCAGGTCGTGAGTGACTTCGCAGTGTTTCAGATGACGAGCATCCACGAACGCCCCGAACAGGCGCGAGGCCCGTGGGGCGGCGAGGTATACTTCGACCGCAACATTGGGCTCGGACCAGCGTGCTTGGAGCTTTGCCGCCAGGTTCTCGAGCTCCGCACACGTGGGTTGGGGTTGGCCTGGCTTCCAGCTGAACAGGGGCGTGGAGAGCGGGAGCATCGGATGGGCTTCGAGCAGCCGCTTCGTGGTGAGCTGTTGCTTCTCCAAGCCGGCCAGGCACGCCTGCGCCGCGAGTAGCGGATCGTCGGCGGCAGCGAACCACCCGCGCGCAACCTGGTCCGCTGTCGCAACACGAACTTGCAGTGTGAGCGCACGCAGCACAGCGAATTCGGCACTGGTCGTGAGATTCGCGGCAGTAGCTGAGGACATACAGAGCGTATCGGGAGTAAATCCAGGAAGTTGAAAGTCCCAGGAAATTCTTGTTTATGCGTTTATGGTCATCAAGCGATTGGCACCAATTGACGTGAAATGGCACCGGCAACTGGTCGTGGGCATCGATTGATGTTTGAAGAGATGCCGTCGTGGATCCCGCGTAGCGGCGAGAAGTTGGCGCGGTCCCAGAACAGCGTTACCTGAAGAGCCGCGGCCGCGTCGTTAGGTCATGAGGTCCCGGAAAGGAATGTGACGGTGCCGGGCTGCTTTAGCGCTTGGTCGGCGCGGCCACTTCCGACAGACCGGAAACCTGATTGTCGCGGCTGACAGTCAGGATGCGAATACCGAAACGGCTCACGAGCGGGGCCTGCCTCCAGCGGCTGGCCAACTCTTGGAACTTGGGCGAACTCGGGACGGCGACGGCGAGCAGATCCAGCTCGCCGACGCTTTCCATCGTCAGAAGCTGGCCCAGCGCCTCCCGCAGCAGCGGGTATTCCTGTGAACTCTTTGACCGGACCAGTGGCCCTTTCTTGCACTCTACCCGTAGAGTGCGACCGTCTATCAATGTGGCTACCACGTCTCCGCAGCCGGGCGAGGAGTGGATGATGACCTTCGGTATATGCGTCGCATGAGTGTACGTGCCCTGCCAGAGGTCGTCGGTCGCGGACTTGATCCACTTCAGCGCGCGGAGGAACTCGGAGATACCGAAGTGTATGGTGTCGGTAGTTTTGACCTGGGCACCGTCGATGGCCACGTGAACGTCGGACGCCGTCAGCCCTTGCTCAATAAGGTGGAAGGCGAGACGAAGACTGACCTCGGCCTCGGGCATCTTCTTTTGCACGTTCACAGGCGAAATCCTCTTTGGGTGAACGACTCCGTAGGCCGCTACTTTTCCGCCAGAACCGGCTTCAAGGCATTGTTTGATAACCGGTTCAACTGCGTCGCTGTGTTAGAGTCGAGATAGAATAGCACCATCGCTTGACCGTTGTCCTTGAAATAGAAGCGATGGCCGTCACGTTCGATGTCGGCCATAACGTAGTTGAGTGTCAGGGTGTCTGCCCAATCATCGTTGACTTCGATCGGCCAGTTCCGCAGGGTTCCATCGACCTTGAAGCTCAGCCACGCTTTGCCGGCGTCGAGGTCAACAAAGTCGCTGACATCCTTCAGGCGATCCGCCTGACCGGCCACTTGGCACAGGCGTTCCATGATGCGGACGTAGTCTCCAGTGGAAGTGATGCACTCCGTATCGAAGTTCCACACGCGCGAGCAGACCGAGCGGCCCCATGGCGCACGCTCCACTTCAATTCCGAGAACGAACAGGATCAGGTCGAATGGCCGTTCCTCGTAGTCCTTGCGGTCGAACGAGTAGAGGATGTCGTCGATGGTAACACCGTCGTTGAGCGTGAGACCGAGTTCGGCGAGTTTGGCGAGCTGCTGCTCAAGTGTCACGGGCTTCAGCTCTTGGCGAACGACAGGCGTAGCCCGGCGGCCGCGAACGAGTCGGTGTTCAAAAGTCGTCTTGTTGGCCGCTCTGGCTCACGGGTTTGTCCTCCCCACGATTGACGGTGTGTGTGCCGCCAAGCCCTGCAATTCGGAAACGTCTAAGAAAAGTCGTTCCACGGCGCCTGGAATCGTGCGTGAGTGTCGAGCCAATCGCGTCCACCAAATCAGACGTGAATGTCGTTACGTTAACACGGCTGCGGCGTTATTCCGACCGGGTAGAGAGAGCACCCGAGAAGTGGCCGTCGTTTGTTGAGTCAGTGTTCGGAAGGCAGATAGAGCGTCCAGAGCCGGCCGTCGCAGCCGGCCCAGACGGAGACAGACTGCAACGGGAAGTCCGTGAAGGGGATCTCCTGCGAGACGAAGGGCGGACAGTCGGTGTCGGCACGGGCGGTGACGAGCGCTGAGCGGTCGGGGGCAACGTCCAGCCGCCAAAGGTGCAGATCGCGAATCCGGTCATCCGTTCGCGAGGCATTCTCGATGAACTTCGGCGTGAGGTAAGACGCGATCACGTCGATCAGCCAATAGGAGCCGCCTTGCTCGGCCAGGAATCTCACGCCGGGTGTGTAGATCACGCGCCGGTTGATGCCGTGCCGATATCGGACAGTGTCGCCGCTGAACTGGCTCAGGTCTTCGTGGGCGAGTGTTTTCTTCGGTGTTGCTAT
>JBFWYF010001055.1:0-2804 GCA_050186685.1 Pirellulaceae bacterium | reverse complement strand
GCGCGTCGTGTTTGCGCCGCAAGCATCTTGAAGAGCTGGCGATAAGTTATGGCGATTTGCTTGGGCGACCTCGCGGTCGGAGCGTGAATTCAAGGCCTAACCGCGCGGCAGTGTTGGTCACCCACTCACGAGGCGGAAAAATGGGACGCGGCTCTTACTTATCTCAGTTCTCGTCATTTGTCTGTTGACGTTAGCTTCCACGGAATACTCATCCGCAGATGAGGGATCACTCACGACCAAACGGGGCGCCATGACTTACGCCTCTCGCCCGAGTTGTGCTAGCGTCACGATTGACATAGGCAGCAAGATTGGTACATTTGTCCACTATCACCTAAGCCGCAGCTAGCGGTGGAACCCGGCTCGCCGGCTCCGTTATGCCGGTGATCGCACGCCGGAGAACTTGATCGGCGTCACTTGCGACGGGCGGAATGGATCCGGCGGTATCTCGCTGGGATCGGACATCAATCCAACGTTCGGGGACGCACGTACGAGTTCAGCGTGCTTCTTGGTCCAGAGATCACGACCCATGATTTCGCGCCTCGAAGTCGAACAGGTTCAGTCAAATGCTCACCAACCCCAGACCGCTCGGATGCGGGCCACCGGCTACCGCATTGTCTCCATCCACGTCGGCGGTGGCTTTCTGGATGGCCTCGAATTCCAGTTCTCGGATGGCTTGAACTGCTTCATCGGAGCCCGGGGGGCGGGCAAGACGACGGCCGTCGAGTTGATTCGGTATGCGCTCGATTTGCTCCCCCTGGCCGCCGAGTCGTCTGCCGGCACGCAGTTCCAAGGTGGCCCGCTGGTGTTTCGACGGACAACGGTGGACCTCCTGGGCGTCACGATCGTATCAAACCGGGGTAGCGCTCAAGCGATGTCCCTGCTTCGCGATCTGGCCCGTCACGACGCCCACGGCCGCTTCGTCCACCTTTCCGGCGAAGGCCTGGCTCACGGCCTCGCTCCCCCGGCCACTATCGGCACGGTCACCAGCTGCGTCCGGCTGATCCGCTCAACCGCACCCACTCGCCTGAATAAGCAACTCGGCCTGGTGGTCGGTCCCCAAGACGTCATCGCTCACGACGGGCAGGGATACTACCTGCGGAACTGGATCACCATCCAAGACGCCGACGCCCCCGCGCCGAATGTCCCCGCAGCCCCATTGAAAGACGAGATTGTCCCCCAAGGGGACACTCGATGTCCCCGGAGGGACAAGCCTTGAGATTCCGGATCGTCTAAATCCTCGGCAACGTTGGGTTTTGAAGGAGCTGAATCGTGGGGTGCCCGTCAAGCGAACTATGCTTGAGCACCGGTTCGATGTCGGGGAAAAGACTGCCAAGCGGGACCTTGCGGTGCTTACGTCGTTGGGCCTGGTGGAATTCGTTCGAGCAGGAATTGGGGGGCATTATCGATGGGCAGCTGCCAGAGCATTAGGGATAGCACCATAGTACGTCCGGCGATCCCGCGTGCTCCACGAGGGACTCTATCGGTCCGCCCAGTAATTTGGCCGACGCCGCGTGTGCGCAACTGCGACGATGCGGATTTCGGATGTCGTTGTTTCGTAAATGATGGCGAATGGAAAGCGTTTTAGAAGGTGCCGACGCACCGACTCTTCCTCGGGAACCGTTTCGAGGCGAGGGGATCGCTCCGGTGATAGGCAAATCAGTTGAATCGCTGCGTCGACGGCTACCAAGAACTCGAGTCCCAGTCCCGGCCGTTGCCGCTCGTACCACTCCGCCGCTTCTCGCGTTTCGGCTTCCGCGGCAGCTTCGATTCGCAGCTTCATGCGCCGCCTTTGGAGACCAGAGATTGGCGGATGTCCTCGAGTGCGTCGTTCCAATCTCGTAGTGCCGCTCGCCCCTCGCGAATTGCCCGAAGTCGCTGGCGAACTTCGTCAGCCCAAGCTTGATCCACGTCGGGATCGAGTTCACCCGGCTCCAGACTGAGAAGAAGCTCGTGCGCGACCTCGGCCCGCTGTTCTGCGGGAAGTGCCATCGCCGCGCTGAGAATATCAGATGTGGTTGTCATCGGACCGGAACTCCCGCCAGAACTGCTGAACAAGTTTCGACTCAACATCTGGATTGTACCGAGGATCGGCGGGTCGAACCAAGACAGCAGCCTGCGATGCGAACACTTCGGAGTCGTGTTGCGAGCGACTAGCGGCCATCGCAGGTCGGCCGGCTAGTTCTTTGCCGCCCGAACCATCGCGATGATTCCGGCTTTGACAACGTCGGCAAGAGAGCCCCAATTCTCGGCGATTTCGAGGGTTTCCAGGTTCCATTGAGAGTGATTCTCCCCGCTCGGCACCACTGGCGGCACCTCGGCTACTTGCGGTGGGCGTAACTCCGCGTCACATTTGGACGTTGCGTCGATTGGTGCACGGTCTTCGGAACCGAGGGTTGGGGGTTCGAATCCTTCCGGGCGTATTTCTTCGCCACCGTGACACAGATACTTAACCACATCTGGCGGCCGCCGAATTGTCTAACTTGCAGCGGGAGGCGAAGATGGTGCCAGCTGAATTGTCAACGGCCGCCGTTGCGCGAAGGCTCCGCGATCTGCAACAGTTCCCCGATCGCTTGTCCATGTCGCTGATCCAGCGAACGCGGTTTGTGCGCCAGGCCGAAGGGAACTAACGGGTGAACAAGAGAAGTCTGGCAGCGTCCAGGGGAAAGCGATTCCGCGCACTGGCGATGGAGACGCTAGAAACGCGGGAATTCCTGACCGACTTCTATGCCGCTCCTGACGGTGCTGCAGGCCCATGCACGGCGTCCAATCCTTGCCCGCTGCCGCACGTCCTGGCGAGCGCCCTG
>JBFWYF010001054.1:0-2812 GCA_050186685.1 Pirellulaceae bacterium | reverse complement strand
TCGGGAGGGGGTAGTACGTGCGGGGGGCAAGCGGAGTGCGGCTGCCCGTCCTGCTCCAGCTGTTCCGCACCCGCGTGCGGCTGTGGCAACTGCGGTGGCGATGATTGCAGCTGTGGACACGATGAATGCCTGTTCGGCATCATCGCGCCAACCAGCCTCTGTTTCGCGGACTTCATCAGCCCCATGACGAACCCGGTCTTCTTTGAAGATCCGCGTACGTTGACCGAAGCCCGCGTCATTTATCTGCGCCACAAAGTCCCGTTGACGGCACTCGGCGGCGAGATCAACCTGTTTGCCTGTCAGTTGCGCGCGGCGTTGAATGATCGCTTGTCGATCATTGCCACGAAAGACGGTTACGCCACGTCGACCAACCCGCTGATCAACGATGGCTGGGCCGATGTCTCCGCCGGTCTGAAGTACAACCTGTACTCGGACTACGAAAATCAGCAACTCTTGAGCGCGGGCGCGACGTTTGAGTTGCCCGTGGGCAGCACACGGACTCAGCAAGGCAATGGTGACGGACTCTTTAACCTGTTCCTGACGGGTGGTGCCCAGCTCGGGCTATGGCACTGGGTCAGTGGAGCGGGGCTGCTGCTGCCGACGGATTCGGCAGCCGAGAGTACGCTGACGTACTGGTCCAACCATTGGGATCGGCGGCTGGGTTGCTCGAACATCTATTTCCTGACCGAGCTGAACTGGTATCACTGGACTCGCTCGGGTCGGGCGTTCAACCTGGCTCCGATCGAAGGCGGTGACTTGTTCAATCTGGGCAGCACCAACGTCGCGGGCAATGACATCGTGACCGGAGCTTTCGGTCTGAAGTACGCCCCCACGGGTTTGCTGGAACTGGGTATTGCGTGGGAAGCACCGCTAACGGATCGCCGCGATGTGATCGACAACCGGCTGACGATCGACTGCATCCTGCGGTACTAACGCTATCTTCCTGCAGAACGGACAGCATCGTTGCTTGGCATTTCTCGACGATTGCTTCCGGGCCAGCCGTCTCCGAGTTAGCGAAGACGGCTGGCCCTTTTGTTTTTGGGGGGCAGGAAGGCTCCGGCCGGGCTTCTTATGACCGACCCGACGCCAGCTTCCGCTTGGGATCCTGTGGAATGGGCACCACATCCCAGACCACTCCCAGCGTGCGCAGCAGCTGGATGGTGAGGTAGGTGGAGTCGAATTCCCACCAGCGGTGCCAGTAACTCGCGCAGCGTTGATAGGCGTGGTGGTTGTTGTGCCAGCCTTCGCCGAAGGTCACCAATGCCACCCACCAGAGATTCCGGCTGTCGTCACCTGCATCGTATGTCCGATATCCCCAGACGTGCGTCACCGAGTTGATGAACCACGTCGCATGGAGCACGATCACCATGCGGACGGCCATCCCCCAAACGACCAGCGAGCACGCCAGATACCAGCCGCCGAACAGGAGGCCGATACCGCCGAGGACCGCTGCGAGGAGGAGATGCCAGTGAAGAAACGTGCGGTCTAGAAAGCGAAGCACCGGGTCCCGAGCGAGGTCGGGTGCCCACCGCTGTTGCATCGCGGTACGCTCCGCGGGTGTCGACCTGGCCATGCACCACAACATGTGACTCCACCAGAATCCGCGGCGGGGCGAGTGCGGATCGCCGGCCGTATCGCTGAGCGCGTGATGCGCCCGATGTGTGGCGGCCCATTGAATCGCCGACCCTTCACCCGCCAGCCCGCCGATCCACGCGATCAACCAGCGAACCGGGCGGTAGGTGGTAAAGCTGCGGTGACTGATCAGGCGGTGAAAGCCCAGGCAGATGCCGATACCACCCGTCAGCCAGTACAGGGCGAGCATGACCCACAGCCCGGACCAGCTGAAGCAAAAGGGTGCCGCCAACGCGACCGCGTGAATCAGGCCGAGCCAGCTGACCGTCCACCAGCAGACACCGTGGGGAAAACGCGGTGGGCCACCGGCATCCGGAGAGGGCCCGCTTTGGCGATCCGGCGTGTCACCCTCGAGCGTAACGCTTCCCACCAGGAACAGCCCGCAGATACTCATGTCGCAACTCCTCGAAACTCGTCGGCACGCGCCCGAGCCTGCCGTCAGGCGCCGGCGCGTCGCCCGAAGTTTCGGCCGATTGTAGGCGACCGGTGGCAGACGCGGATTCGGACCAGGTAAGGGCCATGTAATAGTTGCGTAATATTCTGGATCAGAAGGTCCAGAAGTCCTTTGTGTCCCCTCGGAGGAGCGGGGGTCTGGCGCCGAGGGCCGGGAGGCGCCGGATGGTGCGCCTCCTAGGCAGTGGATTGACGAGCCCATCCGGGACACCTAATCTGGACTTCGCGGTGACCTTATCTCTGGCGTAACTTCTCGCACAAAAGGGCGGAACGGAGCCCGCATGATTTCTCAGACGGCCGAATATGCTCTGCGGGCTATCGTTTATCTCGCCGACCAGAACGAACCGAAGACGACGGCGTCGATTTCCGAAGCAACTCAGATTCCAGCAGGCTACCTGGCCAAGGTCATGCAGACGCTCAGCCGAGCCCGGCTCGTGCGAGCCCAGCGAGGGCTCTACGGCGGCTTTACGCTGGCTCATTCGCCCCGCGAGCTGACGTTGCTGAAAGTGGTCAACGCCATCGACCCGATTCGCCGCTTTCACGAATGCCCGCTCGGGCTGCACGGCATCCATTTATGCCCGCTGCACCGGAAACTGGACGATGCGGCGCTCGCAGTGGAGACGACGTTTGGCGACACGACCGTCGCGGACTTGCTGAACGTGCCCCGTAACCGCAAGCCTCTGTGCCGGTTCCCGATCGCGCCCGAGCCGTCGGCATAGACCTGCGT
>JBFWYF010001053.1:0-2814 GCA_050186685.1 Pirellulaceae bacterium | reverse complement strand
GCAGGTGCGGCTGATTTTCTCGTGGTGCCATATCAACCGGACGTCCTGCAGCGCAAAGTCGCGGCGTTGTTGTCACGGGGGCGGGCGCCGGGCGAACGAGAAAAGAGCAAGACGCTAACGACGTAGAGACGGCGAGGCCGTAGCCACGCTCGCCAGAGCGTGGGGGAGCAGCGGACGACTCGCGATCGACGGTCCCCCATTCTGGCGAAAGGGGCTACCGTCTGGAGAACCTGGGAAATGGCTGGTCGACTAGGCGACATCCTCGTTGATCGGGGGTTGATTACTCCCGAGCAGTTGAACGAAGTGCTGACTTCCCACGCTGGGCGCATGCTGGGCGAGACCCTCGTCGCGCGCGGCCTGATCTCGACCGACCAGCTTGGCTCAGCGCTGATGGCCCAGTTCGACGTGCCGTACCAGGAGATACCGCTCGAATCCGTGAACGCCCAGGTGGTGCGGCTGTTGCCCGAAGTGCTCGCGCGCCAGCGGCTTATTGCGCCGGTACAGGTGCGCAGCGGCGTGATGACGCTGGCCATGGTCGCACCGGACGACATGGCGGCCATTTCCGAGGCGGAATTGATCTCGGGATACGAGGTAGAGCCCGTTGTCACATTGCGGCGCGACGTCGTGGCGGCGCTGGACAAGGGCTTCGACGAGCGCGTCGCGGCGCGCCAGACGGCAGTCGACATCAAACTGCAGGAACTGGAAGAGGAGCGAAACCACCAGTCGGCTCCTGTCGAGATTGTCGCCGAGGACAAGGACGCGCCGGTCGTCAAGCTGGTGCGGTCGATCCTGATGGGCGCGGTGAACGCCGGCGCGAGCGACATTCACCTGGAGCCTTACACTCCGCAGATGCGGGTCCGGTATCGCGTCGACGGAGATCTGCAGCAGGTCATGACGATTCCCAACCAGTCGGAATCCGCGGTGGTCAGCCGCATCAAGGTCATGGCCGACATGGACACGACCGAGACGCGCCGTCCGCAGGACGGAAACCTGACGATCGACGAGAACGGTCTGCGGGCGAGTTTCCGAGTCAGTACGATCCCCGTGGTCGCCGGCGGCGGTGCGGACCGGGAAAAGGTTGTCATGCGCGTCATCGACGAACGCGCCAAAGTGTTCACCTTCGATGCGCTGGGCATGCCGGAGCGCGAAACCCGCATCGTCAAAGATCTGCTCGACAAGCCGCACGGCATGATCGTCATGACGGGGCCCACCGGCTCCGGCAAGACGACCACCATGTACACGATGTTGATGAACCTGGACTCCAGCGTGATGAACATTTCGACCGTGGAAGATCCGGTCGAATTCAAGCTGCAGGGTATCAACCAGGTTCATGCTAACGCCGAACATGGGATGGGATTCGCCAACGCGCTGAAGTTTCTCATGCGCCAGGATCCGGACGTCATCATGGTAGGCGAAATCCGTGACCATGAAACGGCCGTGACGGCCGTACAGGCTGCCCTGACGGGGCACTTGCTGATCAGCACGCTGCACACCAACGACGCGATCGGCACCGTCCCGCGGCTGAATGACCTGGGGCTCGACTACTTCAAAATCGCCGGCGCACTGCTCGGCGCCATCGCGCAGCGGCTGCTGCGCGGCATTTGCCGACACTGCAAGGAGCCGTCGGCTCCCAATGCACTGTTGCTGGATAAGCTCGTCAAGGAACATCACCTGACGCTGCCGACCGATGCCCAGTTCTATCGAGGGCGGGGATGTGGCAAGTGCATGGGATCCGGGTATGCCGGCCGAATTCCGATCTACGAAATCATGGTGGTCTCGCCCGAGATGCAGAAGGCGATTGAGGCCGGGCTGCCACATTCCAAGCTGCGTCAGATCGCCAGCGGCGAAGGCATGATGGAACTCGCCCCGGCCGGCATCGAACAGGCGCTGGCCGGTCGCACCACGGTCGAGGAAGTCTACTTCAAACTGTCAGGCTGACAGGCCCCCCGGCCCATCCGACGAATCAGGTGGACACATGACGAATTTCCCGCCAAGCCCCTATCAGCAGCCCGCGTTCCTGCAAAATCTGCAGCGGTTCGAGATGGGTGGCAAGCCCGGCGCCACCGTCAAGATGAAGAAACGCGACTTGATCTTCGTCCTGCGCAATGTCTCGATCCTGATCGAAAACGGCCTGTCGCTGCCCAAGGCGTTCGAAACGCTGGTCCGCGAAAAGTCGTTGAAGCGCTATGCGTCCATGCTGCAGACCATCAAATCACGGGTCGAAAGCGGCGATGCGTTTAGCGAGGCATTGACCCAGTTTCCTGCGACCTTCACCGAGCTGATGGTCAGTCAGATACGGCTCGGTGAGCGGAGCGGCACGATCCCGCAGACTCTGTCGCGACTGATGCTGCAGCTGGAACACGCGGACAACCTGAAAAGCCTGATCATCAAGAAGCTGACCTACCCTGCCCTGCTCTGCACGGCGGGTTCGGGTGCGGTCACCTTCATGCTGCTGTACGTGGTGCCGACATTCGAAAACGTATACAAGGAATCGGGTGCACAGCTGCCGGCCGTAACTCAGTTTCTGATCGAGGTCGGGCACTTTGGCACAAACTACGGCGCGCTGATCGCCAGCGGTATCGTCGGCTTCCTCTTTGGCATTGCCTACACGCGGCGCAACCCGGCTGGGCGGCTGTGGATGGATACCTGGCTGCTTAGCCTGCCCGTGGTCGGACCATTCTTCAAGAACATCGCTGTCCTGCAGTTTGTCGAAGTACTCGGCAATCTGATGGATGCCGGATTCACCGTCGTCGAAGCGCTCAAATCGTGCTCGACCGCCGTCGGCAACCGGTGCGTGCGCGGCAAGATCCTCGA
>JBFWYF010001052.1:0-2827 GCA_050186685.1 Pirellulaceae bacterium | reverse complement strand
GCAAGACGTAATGTCCCAAAATCGTTTGGAGTACTCCATGAGTAGTGGTTCGATGTCCCGCCCCAGAATCGGATCTGCGCCGTCCGTTTCAAGAATCTGCTCAGTTAGTTCATCGAGTACCTTCCGATAATGCTGCCTTACCAGGCAGGCAGCTCTCTTGTAATCAGAACGCTTCATGAGCCTCGTCCGATCTTCTCGGCTTTCCTGTCAATGTACAGCACTCCAGCCCTCACGAGGCCCCGGATTCAAGCCTCACAACCGTCGTTTTCCCGAGTCAAGCGATAGTTTCCGAGGCCAGACGAGTGATCATCCACTTGGTTCCGCATCAAATCAAGCGCTGCAATGTCGAAAAATTCCCTTTATGGTGTTCATCGCGTCCTGGAGTTGTTCGGGAAGGGTGCCAAGGAACGGCTGGTACCGCGTAACGCTCCATCTCGAAGCGGCGGAGCGACTCGAAGCGTGGCTTGCCGTGGGGGGTATCCGCGAAGACGCATCCGGCCCAGTCTTTCCGCCAGCGATGGCAGTACGCGGAGACGGCCGTCCGGTCGCTGACGTCACCTATTAGCAAGACCAGCCGCCAGGCAGCAAGAAGTAAGGCCAGCCAAGAGAATTCGCCGATAGGCCGATGACTCGGCGGGCAGTTCAGCAGCTCGTCAAAGGCTACGTCCGTCGGCTGAAGCTTGACCGGAACGTAAGCGTCCCATCGTTTCGCGTCACGGCACTCACCACGGCCCGCGAGCAAGGCAGCGACATCATCGATTTGCAGGACTTCGCACGCCGTGCAGACCCGCGAACGACCTTGACGTACATCGGCTCGCGCGACCGGTTATCCAAGTCTCCCGCCTACGTTTTGAACTACTAAATCGCGTCACAATCCTACCACGGGCACGAGGTCAGCCTCATTCGAATTGCCTTGCACCTCTGCCATCGCGCCGAGCGAGCCGGCGTCTCCATTGCTGCCGCTGCGATCTGTGCCGGGCACCGCTACGGGCTGTCCTACGCCAGCGACTACCAGGACGCTTTGGGCGACGAGCCGGCCCGTTGCACTGACGTGCCGTTCCGCGACATCGCCGCGACCTCAACGTCCGTGCGGGCCGTCTAAGGTCGTCGGTCGAGAGCAGGCACATCCAGTAGTCCGGATCCCCCGGCCGGTAATCGGTCGGAGTCGGCGGCGAGGGACATGGTGGCGGTGGCGGAGTCGGTGGAGAGGGCGGCTGGCGCTCGGACTCTTCTCGCGCACGGCGCAGGACCCGCGCCAAGATGCGGGTGTAAGCCGAGGTGTACCGCGAATCTTCCGGCCGACTGGCCAGCTCCGCCCGAATCTCGTTCAGATCGATGTAGATGCTGCACAGCAGCAGCGCTCCTTCGTCCACGAGATTCCGGCACCCGAACCGCTCGGCCCAGAAATGGCCGGCCTGGTCCTCGCAGGCATTCGCGCGCTTCGCGAACCATTCATTCAGGGCCTTCATGAACCAGGAAATGCTGCTCAACCGCTTCCGCAGCTCGGCGACCCGTTTGCGATCCTCCACCAGGGAGCGGATCTCCAGAGCCGTCGGTTCCGCCGGCAACCCCAGGTCGTCCCGCCGTTCGGGAAACAGATACCACCAGCGTCGCACGACTTCCGCATCGCACCACTGGCGGACCAGGTCCGGACGATTGCGGACAATCAGGTGATAGTGGTTGGAGAGTATGGCTCAGACGCAGGCATCCACCGCAAAGATGCGCGACAGCTCGTCCAGCCGTTGCACGAACCAATCCTTGCGGTGGCTGAAGTCCTGTAGCGTTAGCGGATCGAAGCCGCACAGGAACATGCGGCGGATGCAGCGCATCCAGACGTGATACACCCCGACCTGGGATTCATCGATGACTTCGCTTCGCGGCCGCCCCGCCATGGTTTGCCCCCTGTGTTGCCGGACTGACTGGTTACCAGGGGACCGACACGCGCCTCCCCTATAGGGATTAGCACCATTCGGGGCTGTCCTCCATCACGCACTCTCAGTTTTTCTGCCAGCCGGTCAATCGGCAGGGAGGTCGGGGGTAGGCGAGGCCTACCCAAACTACCCACTTATCCCCAAAACTGCCAAAACTGCGCCTGGCTTGCTTCGCCTGGCTCCAAACTGCGTCTGGCTTGCTTCGTGGTAATTGGCACCTTAATCTGAAACTTTTCATCGCTCACGGGAAGTTCTTATCGGGCACATGACTGTTTCGAGGAGTTGTACCGATTCTTCCGGCGAACCGCTTGAAGGCTGCGGTTTTTACTCTACTTTTGGGATTCTGTGTCGCATTGTGACGTACACTTCAGGTGATAGATAATGCCCAGAGCATTATAACACAACGAGTACGAAAGCGATCGAATGTTTCCCCCCGCACATCCAATCCTACGACGAAATAGGAGTTCGCAGACCCGACGTGGCGCTGCGGCCGTGGAGTTTGCCATCGTAGCGCCGTTGTTTTTTCTGTTAGTCGCCGGCATCATTGAATTCGGGCAGGCATTTCGTATTCAACACATGCTTTCGAACGCATGTCGGCGCGGTTGCCGCGCAGCCGTCGTGGAGAATGCGACATCGAGCCAAGTGCAGCAGAAAGTAAAAGCACACTGCACCAAAACATTAAATGTCCGCGAGGGAGATATCACGGTACATGTTGCCGTGAATGGAAATCCCAGCGCCGATCTCAGTCAGGCAAAGAATGGCGCTGAGATCAGCGTAACGGTCAGCATTCCTTTTTCGGGTTCTTCTCGGAATTTAGTGGGTACCCACAGAAAACGCGGTGATTTGCTAAGCTGCGGAAATGAGCGAACTCACCAATCATTACCGTGCGTTGCTGG
>JBFWYF010001051.1:0-2831 GCA_050186685.1 Pirellulaceae bacterium | reverse complement strand
GCCCAGTGCCGCGATCCAGATATATTCCGCTTCTGGAACATCGGCGCCGTGGCTCGTCCAGTCCCGTGGCGTGATCCCTCGCCCGTGATCGGTGGTCAGCACCAGCGCGGTACGATCCCGATACTGGGGCAGGCTCTGCAGCAATTCCCACAGCTCGCGCAGATATCGGTCGGAGCGCTGCGCGGCCTCCAGGTACAAGTCGTATCGCCGGGCGTGCGCCCACTCGTCCGTCTCTCCCAGACCGACGTACAGCACGCGTGGCCGATGCTTGCGGACGTATTCGAGCGCGGCGCGGTGAGTCAAGAAGTCGTAAGCATTATTTCGCCACAAGCGGGGAAGTTCATTCACCAGCACATTGACTTCCTGCTGTTGAGGCGAAAGCGGTTCGTCGGCCAACAGTGTCCAGCCCGACTGTACGAGAAAACCACTCCGTGGCCGGTTCAGAATGTACTCCATCACGTCCCACGTGGCGAAGGCCGCGACTCGGTTCGAGAAACCAGGCCGGCCGTGCAGGAACTCCAGCACGTTGACGTTCGGATTGGGGATCTTGTTGTTGCTGTCGATCCGGTCGTCGGCGAAGCCAACCAACATCTCGTTGTAACCCGGATACGAAAACTTCATGCGGTTCGTGATCCGCGCCGCCGACTGCTGCGCCGGATCCCCGAACACTTGCCCCTGCCGGGCGACGGTCGACCAGAAGAATGGGAGCAGCGTTTGGCGGCGAGCTTCCGGCGTCTCGCGCCAGAATCGTGCCCGGATATCATCCGCATCCGGAACTCCGCCATCCGGCTTATTAATCAGCCGCGCGTCGGCCCCATGGAACAGTTCTTGCCAGCGGAAGCCATCCCACGTCACGAACACGACGTTATCCGCCGCCGAGACCTGCGAGCCAAGACAGATCAGCAGCAGAAGCAGCCATCCGCCAACCGCCTGCGCGACCTGGGCGCCTTTGCGGGCACCTGTTTTCGCATCCTGGCTGAATTCCTGATAAGAAGGCGTATTCCGCAAAGCCGTAGAGAGCGCGGACATCAAGTGGATCGAGCAGAACCGAAGCACCGACATCAGACGATCTCCTGGATAACCTTGCCTTCGAGGAATGTCAGCCGTTCGTCGCGTCCCAGGTGCGGAAACGTCAGCCGATGCTGGTCGAGTCCGAGCTGGTGAAGCATGGTGGCGTGCAAGTCCCGGAAGTGATAGGGCTTTTCGACCGCTCGCAGCCCGATATCATCTGTGGCTCCGACCACCTGGCCTCCACGAGTGCCCCCTCCAGCAAACCACATGGTAAATCCCAGATTATGGTGATCGCGTCCCTTCCCGCCCTGGGCCTCGGGAGAACGGCCAAATTCACCACCCCACAACACGAGCGTCGAATCCAACAGTCCACGCTGCTTCAGGTCCTGCAGCAACCCGGCAATCGGCTTGTCCGTCTCGGCCGCCTTTCGTTGGTGGTTCTCCTCGAGGTCCGTGTGCGCATCCCATTGCATGTTGCCGGGGCCGCCGCCCGACACGACACACACAAACCGGACACCTTGCTCGACCAGCCGGCGTGCCAGCAGGCAACGGCGGCCGTAGTCGTTCGTCGGCTCGGCGCCGATCCCGTACAAGTCCAGCGTCCGCTGGGTCTCGCGCGAGACGTCCAGCACTGCGGGTGCCTCGGTCTGCATCCGGAACGCCAGGTCATACGACCGGATGCGAGCATCCAGTTCCGCATCTCCCGGAGCCAGCGAAGCCTCGTTCAGATCACGGATCAGTTCAACGGTCCGGCGACGCTCCTCCCATCCGACGTGAGGTGGCAGGTCGAGGTTCAGTACCGGCCGGTTTCCCGGGCGGAACATCGTCGGCTGGTAAACGGCCGGCAGGAATCCGTGCATGTACATGGGCTGACCGGCCTCCAGCGCGCCCAGCGGGTCCGGCATGACGACATACGCCGGCAAGGACTCCGTTTCCGCCCCCAATCCGTACAGCACCCACGATCCCATGCTGGGATATCCCGGCACGATTCGGCCGGAAAACAACTCGTACTGCGCAGCGGAATGAACGACCATGTCCCCGTGGCACGACCGGACCACGGCCAGCTCGTCGACATGCCGGGCCAGATGCGGGAACAAGTCCGACACCTCGATTCCGCTCTCGCCGTAGCGGCGAAAGGTCCGGCGTGTCCCCATCAGCCGGGCATTGTTTTCGATGAATTGATATTTCGCCTCGCCGAACTCCTTGGGACGAGGCTGCCCGTCCAGCCTGTTCAGCAATGGCTTTGGGTCGAAAGTGTCGAGGTGGCTGGGCCCGCCGGCCATGAACAAGAAGATGACCGAGCGGGCCTTCGCGGGCTGATGAGGCGGACGCGCCGCCAGGGGGTCTTCGGCCGGCCGCTCGCGTGTGGACGCGGAGGCTGTCAACGAGGCGAAAGCCAGTCCGCCGAAGCCTGCCAGCGAATCCCTGAGAAACTCGCGGCGCGTGCGAGTCGGCCGGGTATGGAGGGTACCAGGCTCTGTCCGAAAACCCCACATGGCTGACCGCACAGCGGTTCGCCACGTCCCCCCGCCCGGTGCTCCGGGAGAGGGCGAGGGTGAGTGCGACGCGGCTTTCGGACGGAGCCTAGCTAGCTGCCCTGCAGCCCTGACGTCTTCCAACATGCTGCCGTTCCTTTCATTGAACGTACAGAAACCCGTTCAAATTCAACACGGCCAGGGCGAATTCGCGCAGCGACCCGTGGCGGGCAAACGACTCGGCCCGCCACCGTTCGGCCTCAGTGGGTCCGCGTCCCAGCGCCAGACGAAAGGCCAGATCGACCCGTCTCTCGACGGTCTCCCCGGCCTCCTCGCTCAGCCGCC
>JBFWYF010001050.1:0-2838 GCA_050186685.1 Pirellulaceae bacterium | reverse complement strand
AGGCCTACCTCGTCGAGAAGCACCTGCTGATGTCGCATCTGGCGCAGCGGCGCGACAATCATGACCCGGACGTTGTCGTTCCATTTTCCGTTGACGTGCGTTCGCTCGAAACACTCCAGATGCTGTACGTGCTGACTTGTGCGGATCTCGCGGCCGTGGGGCCAGGCGTGTTGAACGACTGGAAGCAGGATCTGCTCACCCAGCTGTACTTGCATGCGCGCGAGTACCTGGCGGGTGACGGATTGGCCAACGCGTACGACGAACGGTTCGCGCGGCGTCGAGACGAGATCGAGGCGCTCGTCCGGGACGAACCCGATGGCGCCTGGTGGCGCCGCATCATCTCCGGGTTGCCCAAGAGTTATTTGCAGGCCGTATCGGCGGACCGCATTGTGCAGGAACTGAAGACGCTCCGCGCTCTGCCGCACGATGACGCCGTCGCCTGGGGGCATTGGCTGCCCGATCGCAACGCCGTCGAATACACCGTCGGGGCCTATGAGGAGATCACGCCGGGCATCTTCCACAAGCTGACCGGGGCGCTGACCAGTAAGCGCGTGCAGATCCTGTCAGCCGAGATTCATACGCTGGATGGCAATCTGGTGCTCGACCGGTTCTACGTCCACGACCTTGACTATAGCCAGGAGCCGCCGCCGCATCGGCTGGACGAGATCACCGCGGCGCTGGTCGCCGTGTTGAAGGACCGCTCGGGAAAAAGTCCCACATTTGCGCGCATCTGGCAGTCCAGCGAGTCCGCGGCGAAAGTGGCGGTCCGGCTTCCGACCGAAGTCCACATCGACAACAACAGTTCGGACCGATTCACGATCGTCGACATCTTCACGCATGACCGCCTGGGACTTTTGTACGCTATCTCCCGCACGATTTTCGAATTGAAGTTGTCCGTTCAGCTGGCCAAGATCGGCACGCACCTGGACCAGGTGGTCGACGTGTTTTACGTGACAGACCAGTCCGGTCAGAAGATCCGCAGTGAAACGCGCTTAGCCGAACTGCGTAGCGCTCTGATCGCCGCCATGGACGAGAACGCCGCCAGCAGCTGAGTGTGCCCCGCCGGGCCCCTGGAGTTTCAATAGTCCCTGCCCCGATAAGCTACTATTTCAGGGGTCCCCTGCAGCTGCGGGTTGAACGAGTTTCCGCGCAAGTCACGAACTGGAAGCGGCAGTAGCCAACGGCCCGCCTCGGTCAGCGTCCCTCTCCGCTCGGCGCTGGACAATCGATCGGCTTTCTGCGACGATAACCCTACTGGTCGGTCTTCCCGTCGCACGTGCTTCTGTCTGTATCCGTCTCACCTGCCTCGCTCGGGAGAGGAGAGTTCTTCCATGGTTCGACGCCAACCCCCACGCGGCTTTACGCTCGTCGAGTTGCTGGTCGTGATCACGATCATCGGGATCCTCGTCGCGCTATTGCTGCCTGCCGTCCAGATGGCACGCGAGGCGGCCCGCCGAGCGACATGTTCCAACAACACGCGGCAGCTCGCCCTGGCGACGGCGAATTTCCTGTCCGCCAAGAGTCGTTTTCCTGCCTCGCAGGAAGCGATTACCCCGGCCGATGCCGCCCAGAAGCGGTTCGCCCCGTGGGCGGTCTGGCTGGCCCCGTACATGGACCAGAAGCCGGTGTGGGATGACTGGAGCACGAAGGCGACCGGCGCCGGTATCACGCCGTTCCTGCCGTATCTGCATTGCTCAAGCAAGGGATCGGCCAACCGCGGTTCGCCGGTTAACTCGTATGTCTGCAACGCCGGTTTTTATCCCCATTCCGGCGCGACGGCACCCATCAACGCCGCTCCCGCCAGTCCCTTCACGCAGAACCAGATCCAGCGCACGGCGAACGGTGTATTCGTCGACCGAGCGAACTCGGCTGCTCCGCAGACGTTGCCCAAAATCGGGCTGTCGGAACTGCACGATGGTGCCAGCAACACGGCCGTCTTCTCTGAGAACCTGGTGGCGGCGAACTGGAATGTGCTCCTCTCCAGCTTTCCCGTTCCCTCTACGCCGCTGACCCCCTCCTCGACCATGGTCTGGCTACACGTGGCGGAATCCGGCGTCACCGCCACCACGAACTACACCACGAAGACCGTACTCGCAGCCGGAACGTTGCAGCCCCACATGAAGATCAATGGTGAAGGGAATCCGACTTATTCCGCCGAAGTCTGGCGGCCTTCCAGTAACCACCCGGGTGGCGTGAATATGTCGTTCGCGGACGGCAATACCCGGTTCGTCAGCGAGAACATTGCCTACCATGTCTACCAATCCCTGCTGACGCCGCAGAACAGCAAGTCGGACATGCCGAACAACACGTATGTGCTGTCGGCGGGGGACGTGCAGTAACGGCCTGCTGAGGCATCCCTTGAGAGTTCACGTCGGCAAGTGCCTGTGGGGGACGGCAGTAGCCTCACCCCCTACAGCCTCACCGGGCGAGTATCCACTTCGTCGCCAGTTGTCGCTCGCCATGTGACCCACTTCCCCGCGCGGCTCGCGGCGCATTCGCCGCGGTGTAAGCATTCGTGCCCCTACTTCTTGCCTAGCGACCGTTGACGCTGGAAGAAGCGGCTGAGGATCTCGCCGCACGGTCCTGCCGAGATCCCTGAGATCGTCGCAGTGCGATGATTCAGCCGCTTATCCTCGAGCAGGTTGTAGAGCGAATGCACGGCGCCGGCCTTGGGATCCGTCGCCCCATACACGAGCAGCGGCACCCGCGCCTGCAGAATCGCTCCGGCGCACATGATACACGGCTCGAGCGTCACGTAGAGCGCACACCGCTCGAGCCGCCAGTTCCGTAGCGATTCCGCCGCCTGCGTGATGGCGATCATCTCGGCGTGTGCCGTGG
>JBFWYF010001049.1:0-2840 GCA_050186685.1 Pirellulaceae bacterium | reverse complement strand
ACGACGTTGTGCTGCTGATACAGCCACAGCCCTTCGAGCTGGTGATGGGCGTATTCGGCATCCGTCGTGTCGAGACTCGCGAGCCAGGGCTTTACGGCGGCCAGCACTTCCTCCGTCGGACGCCCGCTCAATTCGATACGGGCTCGGTACCGCACGCGATCCTCCGACGACTTCAGCACGTCAAGCAGCCGGGAGACGGACTCCCCGGCGATCGCAGGGGACGACGACAACGGGCGTCCTTCATAGACCACGCGATACACGCGGCCATGTGCACGGTCGCGACTGGGATCGCGCAGATTATGCTGCATGTGGCCGATGATGGGATTGTGCCAGTCCGTGAACCAGATCGCCCCGTCTGGCCCGATCTCCACATCCGCGGGCCGGAAGTTCGGATCCGATGACGATACGATTGGCTCCGCCTCGATGCCTTGGAAACTGGAATCCTTGTCCTGCACCTTGTAACGCAGAATGCCCTGGAAACCAATGACGTTGTTCACCAGCAGGTTGCCCTGGAAGTCGTCGGGAAAGTGCCGGCTGCTCAAAACCTCAACTCCCGAACACGGGCGCGTGCGCTGTTGATAGACCTGCGGTGCCCGAGCGTGCTTGTTGGGAAAATCCACGCTGCCCGAGATCAGCACACCGTGATACGGCTGAGCCCCCGTGCCATCGTAGACGAAGTCCTGACCCCAGCGATCGAACGCGTGACCGTGCGGATTAGCGAACGGATACGAGACATAGACGTCGAATTTCTGCGACCGAGGCTCGTAGCGGAAGACGGCGCCATTGGCGACCCGCCGTGCCGGCCCCCAGGGCGTTTCCACCTGGCTGTGATGAAACGTCCCCTCCTGGAAATAGAGCGCACCCCCCGGGTCCAGCACGAAACTGTTGGCAGTGTGGTGCGTATCGGCCGTGTCCAGACCATGCACGATCCGCTGCTTCACGTCGTACTTGTCGTCGCCGTCCGTATCCTTCAAGAACAAGATGTCCGGCCCCTGCGCCACGATCACCCCTCCGCCCCAGAATTCAAACCCGGTCGGATTGTGCAGATCGCCAGCGAAGGTCCGGCACACGTCCGCTTTGCCATTGCGATCGGTGTCTTCCAGGATCAAGAGCCGGTCGTCCATCGCCTCGGTGGGCTTCCAGTGCGGATACGTCCGCCAGGCCGCGACCCACAGCCGTCCGCGCGGATCGAACGCCATCTGGACCGGATTGACAAGTTCGGGGAAGTCGGCCTCCGACGCAAACAGTTCGACCTTCATGCCCGTACCGACACTCATCTTGGCCAACGAAGTCTCGGCATCGACGAACACATGCTGGCCTCCCGGCAGCGGTCCCGGCTTGTTGGAAATCACCGGAAAAAACGGAGGCAGAGTGTCTTCTTGCACCGGTGCGCCGGAACCCTTTGCCGCGGCCCAAACATGGCGGTCGCGGTTCGCGGTCATGACGTCCAGCACTTCGAGCTCTCGTTGCACTGTGCCATAGTTGGATCGACCCGAACCATATCCGCCGGGGCCTTCCGAAAACTTCAGGAATGCACGTTCGCCGTACGTCGAATAACCGTCGGTTGTGCGGTAACGTTGAAACCAGTGCCAGTTCTTGTCCTGAATGGCTCGCCGCAACGCCACGAGCTTCTCGCTTTGCCAGTCCGGGATCGTGTCGTCGCCAAACAAGCTGCGGCAGGCCGCAACGGCCAGCGCCCGCTCGCCGGTTTCATTCAGGTGAATCCCGTTCATGGTCAGCGGCCCAGTCGCCTGGATGGCTTTCGCTGCTGCCGGAAATCCGGTCATCAGATCGACAAAGGCGACGTGATGCTCGGCGGCCACTTCCGACATGGCCCGGGAATACAGGGTCAGCCGTGCATTCGCGGCAGCCACGGCCGAGCCGTCGGGCAGATTCGGGTCCGCCAGATGTTCCTGCGGAATCGGCGAAAAGAGTACTAGGCGCGGGGCGCTCTCTCCGTTGTACCGCTGCTTTAGCGTATGCTGCACCCAACTCGCCAGGTTCTCACGAAATTTGCCGAGCCCTGCTTCGCCGGCGAATGACTCGTTGTAGCCAAAGAAGGCGAAAACGACGTCCGCCTGCGTTTGCGTCAAGGCAAACCGGTTCTCGGGCACTTCATCGCGCGACGACAACTTCGCCGGCTGCGGCACGGGCGCCTGGCCAGCCAGCCACTGATCGGGAGTACCGAAGTCCATCGAACGCAATCGCTTCGATAATTCTACTTCGTCGCCGCTGTAGCCCAGGTTGCGGAACACCAGATCGTGCCGGGGATAGCGAGCCACGATCAGCGTCTCGAGCCAGCCGTCGTGCTGGGTTCGCTCGGCAAGCGTGTTGCCGATCAAGCAAATATGGTCGCTCGGCTGCAACGCCAAGGACTCCGCCGCGCGGGCCGGCAACGTCAGCGCCGCGGCAACCAGCGCCCACATCGTCCACGATGTACCGATCCAGGTCGTGTTCACAGGTATGGCCTCAAGGAAAAATGCGTCGATGGAGAGTGCGAGAGGGTGATCGTGTGGTGTGGCGAGGCGATCGTCACTCGCCGCGCTTGCGTACCAAGACGGGTCGACGAGCGTGCGCCGACCGGAAGCGATCCACACCACGCAGGGTGTGCCGAGCTCTTCCGAGCCGAGCGGAAGAGAATCGATCGTCACCGGTGCCCCATATCATACATGGATTCGTGCGCGCGGGTAGCGGCGCGACTCCTCGTGGCGTATCGCGGAGAGCCGGGGAGTCAGAGCGTAGCGGAAGTCGCCAGGAGGCGCGTCAGCGGCGCCGGAAGACTTCCGGGATGTCGCGGAGAGCCGGGGAGTCAGAGCGTAGCGGAAGTCGCCAGGAGGCGC
>JBFWYF010001048.1:0-2844 GCA_050186685.1 Pirellulaceae bacterium | reverse complement strand
GACTCCGCGCTCTCATATAACGCACTCCGCTGGAGTCTTCCGACGCCGCTGTCGCGTCGTCTGGCGACTTCCGCTACACGTGCCGGCGACCTCCGTGCTTTCGTGTAGCCGAACGGCTTTCTCGCCATGCCGCGCAATCGCCCGGTCTTCCTGCTATGCTGGGGGCCACAAACTGGGCGAACCAGTGCGGACGGGGGGAGCCTAATTGGGGCGATCCACCGAACCAGACTTCAACCTGACGCATCTGCGGAGTTCGCGAATCTTCCCGGCTGGCTGGCGGCAGGTCCGTGAGGCAAGGACAGCTATGCCTTCGATCCACGACGATGCACCCTCCGGACGTTTCACGCGTTGGCTGACGCAACGAGTAAATTCTCGGCCGACGGCGCTCCATCTGTTGGTATTCAGTGCCGCCTACGTGCTGGCCGGTGGGTTCGGGCAGGGACTGGCGATCATCCCCGGTGTTTCGATTACCTTCTGGCCTCCAGCCGGCGTGTTCGTCGCCACGTTGCTGTTGAATCCGCGAAGCCAATGGCCGTGGTATGTAGGTGCCGGTTGTCTGGCCGAACTGATATGCAATGCCTTCTGGTTTCACAATGCGTTGCCCCTGGCGGTGGTCTACTTCGGTGCAAATGCGTTGGAGGCGTTGACGGCCGCCTGGCTGATTCATCGCCTGACGCCCAAGCCCTTTCGGCTCGAGTCGCTCGAAGAAGTCGCAGCTTTCGTGGTCGCCGGGGCTGGGTTGGCGCCGATCGTCGGGGCTACCGTGATTGCGGCCACCGACCAGTGGCTAGGTAAACACTCGTTCGCGACCGCGTGGCCCCTGGTCTGGTTAGGCGACGGCACGGGACTGCTGGTATCGACGCCCCTGACATTTGTGGCCGTCCAGGCCTGGCGCGAGCGAGCTCGGATCGCCCCGCGGCGATTAGCCGAGGCGGGCACGATTGGACTGGCTCTGCTCGGCGTCTGTGCCTGGTCATTTCAGGGCTATCTGCCCACAGCATATCTGGCGATGCCCTTGTTGCTCTGGGCAGCCGTCCGGTTCCAGCTGAAGGGCGCCGCGATGGCCCTGGGCTTCGTCACGGTCTTGACGGCAGCCTTCAC
Organism: Pirellulaceae bacterium; assembly: GCA_050186685.1. GTDB lineage: Bacteria > Planctomycetota > Planctomycetia > Pirellulales > Pirellulaceae > CAZFLF01. Next base: position 1,743 of record JBFWYF010001048.1, on the reverse strand, counting down.
TGTAAACCGGACCGGGCAGTTGGTCGGTTCGCCCGAGCGGATGCATGAAACCGTCGTGACGCTGCAGACGTTTCTTGGCATATCCGCGGTATCGGCGCTGCTGGTCGGCGCCCTGTCGTGGCAGCACCGCCAGGCGCTATTTCATTTGAAATCGATCAATGCCGTACTCGAAGCTCGAGTGGCGGAACGCACGGCCAGCTTGACTCAAAGCGAGGACCGGTTTCGTCGCGCGACCCGCGCGGTGTCCGGCGTCATCTGGGAATGGGACATGCGCACCGGGCATGTCTACCGATCCGAGGGGCTCTATGACTTGATCGGAGTCCGTCCTGAGGAGGTTCCGCCCACGCGCACATGGTGGCTGGAGCGCATCCACCCCGATGACCGCGCACGCCTGATGGTGGGAGCCGACAAGCTGCTCGCCGAGGCCGTCCAGTTCGCTGGCGATTACCGCCTACGTCACGAAGACGGACGTTGGATTGACGTCTGGGAAAGAGGCCTGATCGAGCGCGAACCGGGGGGCAACGCGGTCCGGCTCGTCGGCTTCACCGCGGATATTACCGACCGTAAGCGAGCCGAGGAGTTGCTGCGGGAGGCCGATCGCCACAAAGACGAGTTCCTGGCCATGCTCGCCCACGAGTTGCGCAATCCGCTTGCGCCGATGAGGAACGCCGTCCAGGTGCTGACGATCAAAGCTTCCGGGGAACCCGATCTGCAATGGGCCGGTGAAGTGCTCGACCGGCAGGTGCACGCCATGTCGCGCCTCGTGGATGATCTGATGGACGTCAGCCGCGTGAACCAAGGCAAAGTCATCCTGCAGAGAAGCCAGGTCGAGTTGTCGCAGGTCCTACGCGGGGCGATCGAGACGAGCCGGCCGCTGATCGAGCAGATGGAGCATAAGTTGCTGGTCTCGCTCCCCTCGCATCCCATTCGGATCGACGGCGATCTGACGAGACTGACTCAGGTCTTTATTAACCTCCTCAACAATGCCGCCAAGTATATGGAGCGAGGTGGGCGAATCGACGTACGTGCCGAGTATCGAGACGAGGAGGTCGCCGTGTCAGTGCGGGACATGGGCATTGGTATCGCGCCCGCCAAGCTGCCGACCATCTTCGACATGTTCGCGCAGGTACCCGGTTCCCTGGAGCGTGCCCAGGGGGGCCTCGGCATTGGCCTGTGCCTGGCCCAGCGGCTGATTGAGCTGCACGGCGGACGGATCGAGGCCCACAGTGACGGCGTGGGCCATGGAAGCGAGTTCGTCGTGCGATTGCCCGCCGTCGCTCAGCCGCCCAGCGACGAGTCTCCTTCACCCCGAGAGCCGGTTTCCCGCGTATCCAACCTGCGCGTGCTCGTCGTCGACGACAATCACGACTCGGCCGAATCCGCAGCCATGCTGCTCCGCATGACGGGCAATGACGTACGGTTGGCCCACGACGGCGAGGCCGCACTGGCCGTCGCCGAGCAGTTCCGTCCGCAGGTCGTGCTGTGCGACATCGGCCTGCCGCGTCGCAATGGTTACGACGTTTGTCGCCACATTCGCCAACAGCCGTGGGGTGCCGACATGGTCCTCGTCGCCGTGACCGGCTGGGGCCAGGACGGCGACCGCCAGAATTCCTCGGACGCCGGCTTCGACCACCATCTGGTCAAACCCGTCGATCCTCAAGCGCTCCTGAAGCTGCTGACCGCTGTGGACAGGGTGCATCGAGTTGAGACACCATGAGGAGCTGAAACGCAGAACACGTCGAT
>JBFWYF010001047.1:0-2862 GCA_050186685.1 Pirellulaceae bacterium | reverse complement strand
GCAAACCGAATTTCCCAACACGTTCGTCGGCAACTGTTACTTCCAGGACATGGCCGCCGCGTATAGCGCTGCGCGGATTGTGTTCAATCGCAGCCTGGCCAACGACGTCAACATGCGGGTCTTCGAGGCCCTCTGCAGCGGTTCATTGTTGATCACCAACGATCTGTCGGACAACGGTCTGGCGGACCTATTTGAAGACGGCACGCATCTTGTCACATATGGCAATGCTGCCGAGTTGCTCGATCGGGTGCGCTGGCATCTGGAGCATGAACAGGAGCGCGAGCAGATCGCGGCCGCCGGTCGCTGTGAGGTGCTGGCCCGCCATACGTACCGGCACCGGATGGAAACCCTGTTACAGGCCGCGGCGCAGTCCATAACCAAGCCTTCACCGCGACCCGGCAGGCCTGTCGCGAAGCCAGACAAGGAAACCACCTACTTCGAATTCGATCGTCCTGAAGTCCTGGCCCTGGTGCCGGTCGCCGCGAAGCGCGTGCTCGATATTGGCTGCGGCGCGGGTCGCTTGGGGCTGTCAATCAAGCAGCGACAAGAGGCTCACGTCAGTGGCATCGAGTTGAATGACGAGGCCGCGGAGCTCGCTCGCCAGCGCTTGGACCAGGTGATCGTCGGCGACTTGGAACAGGATGAGATCGATTTCGCGTTGCAGTCGCTGGATTGCGTCGTTTGTGCCGACGTGCTGGAGCACTTGCGGCGGCCGCGAATCGTCCTCGACAGAATTGCCCGCTGGCTGGCTCCCGATGGCTGCCTTGTGGCCAGCATCCCCAACGTCCGCCATCACTCGGTCATCCAATCTCTGCTAGATGGCAACTTCACTTACGAACCGGCCGGCTTGCTCGACGAGGATCATGCGCGGCTGTTCACGCGACGAGAGATCGAGAAGCTATTCTTCCGCGCCGGGTTCACCATCACGGGCATCGAAGTCGTGCCCGGTCCCGGTCATCGGGAATGGGAACTCCGCGGCCGACCTGGCGAAGTCGCTGCTGGTCGGTTGCGGATCGGCGGATTGACGCCGGCCGAGGCGGAAGAGTTCTACGCCTATCAATATCTCGTCACGGCGATCCCGGCGGGCACACCAACATCGGTACTTGCAGACGAGCTGCCGCCATCACGGTCAAACCTCAACCAAGCGCCCCAACTGCAAAGCTTGTTTGACGCGTTTCCGTGGCCGGAAACTAAGCCCGACGTTTCGGTACCCACCGAACACGCCGGCTGGATGGCTGACGGCGCTCGACAACAACTGGAATCTGTTCTCCATTCCGATACGCAAGTCGTCGTGGAACTGGGGGCCTGGCTGGGGCTGTCCACACGGTTCATCGCCGACACTGCGCCACAGGCGGCCGTCATCAGCATCGATCATTGGCTGGGAAGCCCCGAGCACCAGGGGAAGGCCGAGTATCAAGAACTTCTTCCCGTGCTGTATGAGACGTTCCTGACGATGTGCTGGGACTATCGCCACCGAATCGTGCCACTGCGAATGTCGACGCAAGAGGGACTGCAGCGGATTGCCGAGGCGGGCATCCAGCCCGATGTGATTTATTTCGACGCCGAGCACTCGTTTGAGGCGGTCACCGCTGGCATGACCGCGTGTCAAAAGCATTTTCCCCAGGCAACGCTGATTGGCGATGATTACGACGAGCCGAGCGTGGCCCGAGCGGTCAGCGAGTTCGCCAGCCGTGAAGGTTTCACCGTCGAAGCGGCCGGTCAGGCCTGGCGCGGCTGGCGACTTGTTCCTCGACCGAAGAACCTCCTGCCAGTTCGCGTCATCGCTGGTGACCAGCTGACATCAATCATCCTGGTGACGCACAATCAGCTCGACTACACGCGCGCCTGCCTGCAAAGCATTCGTTTCGTCACCGACGAGCCGTATGAACTGATTGTCGTGGACAACGGGTCGACCGACGGCACCGTTGAGTATCTGAAATCACAGACAGACGTGACGCTGCTGGAGAACCCGGAGAATCGCGGATTCCCGGCTGCCGTTAACAAGGGAATCCTCGCGGCGCGCGGACAGCATCTCCTCTTGCTGAACAATGACACAATCGTGACGACCGGTTGGCTCTGCCGGATGCTGGCCGCCCTTCATTCCGCGGACAAGGTGGGGCTTGTGGGACCATGCTCAAACAGCGTCAGCGGTCCGCAACAGGTGCCAGTCTCCTACACGGACTTAAATGGCCTGGATGGGTTCGCCTGGGAATGGGGAAAGACCCACCACCAGCGGACGACCGCCGTCGATCGGCTTGTGGGTTTCTGTCTGCTCTTCAAACGAAAGGTCACCGACAAGATCGGTCTGCTCGACGAACGGTTCGGCATCGGCAACTTCGAAGACGACGACTACTGCCGCCGCGCGATTGCCGCGGGATTCCAATGCCTGATCGCCCGGGAAGCATTCATCCATCACTTCGGCGGCACGACATTTCGTGCCAGCGGCCTGGATTTCCATGCGCTGCTGGACGAGAACCGCCGCAAGTACGCAGAAAAATGGGGTGACGGCCAACCGCTCGACCAGCTGGCCGCGACGGTCGACAGAGAGGCGAGCCTCGTTGAATCGCCCAACAACCCGACACACCAGAATCCCGATGATGCCGCGAACCGCGATGCAGCCAATCTCATCATTCGGATCGGCAGCGACGGTGATTTGCTGCTGGAAACCACATCGGCAAAGAACGGCGCTGCTACTTCGTCACCCGCCGCTCCAGCCCGACCGCGGCTGTCGCTGTGCATGATCGTTCGGGACAACGAGCCGACCCTCCGAGCTTGTCTGGAAAGCATTCGACCGTGGGTTGACGAGATGATTGTCGTCGATACCGGGTCGACGGATGCCACGCCGCAAATCGCCGCCGAACT
>JBFWYF010001046.1:0-2868 GCA_050186685.1 Pirellulaceae bacterium | reverse complement strand
CGTTCGACTACCTGACCAAGCCATGTAAGCTGGTGGAACTCGAGTCACTGTTACAGCGGGTTGCCGCGAAGCGCGAGTTGACGAAGAAGGTTACGTCCCTGCAACGGCGTCTGATGCGATTCGAGGGTGCACCGCTGCTGGTAGGCAGCAGCCGCATGATGGAACAGGTCCGCGAGCTGATCGGGCGGGTGGCCGCGACAAACTCCACCGTTCTGATCCGCGGCGAAACCGGATGCGGCAAGGAACTGGTCGCCAGGGCCGTGCATGACCAAAGCACGCGGGCCGAGATGCCGTTCGTCGCCATCAATTGCGGCGCGCTCCCGGAAACCTTGATCGAAAGCGAGCTGTTCGGGCACCGGAAGGGAGCATTCACGGGTGCCGACGAACATCGCATCGGGCTGTTCGAGGTAGCCCACGGCGGCACGTTGTTTCTGGACGAGATCGGCGAGCTTCCCAAGGCCATGCAAGCCAAGCTGCTGCGCGTGCTCGAGAGCGGCGAAATCCGACGCGTGGGAGACAACGAGTCATTCAGTGTCGATGTGCGGCTGGTTTGCGCCACGCATCGGGACCTGGAACAGATGGCGGACTCTGGCGAATTCCGCGAAGATCTGATGTACCGCATCAATCCGTTCGAGATTTCCGTGCCGCCGTTGCGCCAGAGGCGGAATGATATCCCCGAACTGGCTCGGCATCTTTACTGCCGCTTCCGGCCACTCGCACATCCCAATGAAGATCCGTTTGCGCCGGAAACCGTCGAAGTGCTGAAGGCCCACAGCTGGCCGGGAAACGTCCGCGAGCTGTCGAATGTGATCGAACACGCGACGATCGTCTGTGATCAGCCGCCGATACTTCCCGCGCACTTGCCCTCCCGGCTCGGTTCGCGCGGCATTCGACCGGGGTCGCTGCCGTCGATGACGCTCCGCGACTTGGAAATGCATGCGATCCAGCAGGCGTTGGAACGCCACCAGGGCGACAAACCGCGCGTCGCCGAAGAGCTCGGCATCAGTTTGAAGACGCTATACAACAAACTCAGTCAGACGGGGGTGTTGGAAAAATCCGCTTGATTCGCCGCCAGGGAACGCCGCAGCCGATGATCGAAGCAGGCTGGGTTCGTAGAATGGGGCGACGGGGGGAAACCGACGTGCCGAGCCTGACCATCGAGAACTACGTCAAGACGATCTACCAGATCGGATTGCAGCAAGGCAATCGGCCGGCGGCCACCGGGCAGCTGGCCACCTCGTTGGGAGTCTCGCCGGGCACGGTCACGAGCATGCTGAAGACGCTTGACGAGAGCGGACTGGCACGCTACACGCCCTATGAAGGTGTCCAACTGACGGACTCGGGGCGGGCGCTGGCGCTCCGCGTGCTCCGCCGGCACCGGCTGATCGAGCTCTTTCTGTCGCACACGCTCGACTTGTCCTGGGACGAGGTGCACGCGGAAGCGGAAAACATGGAACATGCGGTCAGCGACCGGCTGATCGACCGTATGGACGAGTTCCTGGGCTTTCCCAGCAGCGATCCCCACGGAGATCCGATACCTCGGGCAGATGGTACCGTGGCCAGTGGCAGCCACCGCAGTCTGGCCGAGTGGCCAGTCGGTACGGACTTCCGGCTGGTGCGGGTACTCGAACAGAATCCCGAATTCTTGAGGTATCTGAGCGAAATCGGTTTGCCGCTCGGCGCCGAAGGCATCGTGATGGCCAATCGTCCCGAGGCCGATGTGGTCACGCTCAAGCTGTCCCATGTCGACGCCACGATCTCGCGGCAAGTGGCCGAGAAGCTGCTGGTTGCCGCTCCCTCGGATCCGCCGCCGGGCGCGGGGTAACGCCCGGCTCTTGCGCCGGCACCCTATCACTGCCGCGGTTGAAAGCCTAGCGCGCGGCGGGTCACCGACAGCTGCCCGCTGTGCAGTCCCTCGTGCCATACCGCGACCTCAAACACCGATCCGAGATCGGGCAGGAACTCCGGAGTTTCCGGAGGTGTCGCTCGTCCCAGATCGGCATCGGACAGCCCGTCCAGCAACTTGAGCAGCACAGCACGCCGCTCGCGCATGTAGGCCAATACTTCTTCGATCGGCGGGTAATCGTCCGGATGGTGGGTCGGTTGCGAACCAACACCAAACTTGGCCGAGAACCGCGGATCGGATTTGGCGAGCGACGGATCGATGATCGATATGAAGAAGTTGTCCGAGTGACCCATATGGCCCGCGAACCATAAAGCATGGTTGGCGCACTCGTGTACCTGCTTCAGCCATTGCTCCGGTGTTTCAAAATCCGCCAGGAACCCTTCGCTGGTCTGACGTGCGCTGATCAGCTGCCGGCGCAATCGATCCTTGAGACTCATGTTGGCTCCTTGGAGACCGGGAATGCTCGCCTGCGAACCTCGCCCACGAGCCTGACCGATTATTCGCCAAACACGCCGTCAGAACAAGCAAGCCAGCGGCAGGTGTGGCACTGGCTCTGCCAGTGTCTTCAGGTGGAAGAGGCTGGCCCGCGAGGGGAGCACTGACGGAGCCCGTGCCACACGTCGCGACGCCACGCGTCGTGCAGGACTGCGGATGGAGCGGGCAGGTGTGGCACTGGCTCTGCCAGTGTCTTCAGGTGGAAGAGGCTGGCCCGCGAGGGGAGCACTGGCGAAGCCGTGCCACACGTCGCGACGCCACGCGTCGTGCAGGACTGCGAATGGAGCGGCCAGGTGTGGCACTGGCTCTGCCAGTGTCTTGATGAGGAAGAGGCTGGCCCGCGAGGGGAGCACTGGCGAAGCCCGTGCCACACGTCGCGACGCCACGCGTCGTGCAGGACTGCGGATGGAGCGGGCAGGTGTGGCACTGGCTCTGCCAGTGTCTTCAGGTGGAAGAGGCTGGCCCGC
>JBFWYF010001045.1:0-2876 GCA_050186685.1 Pirellulaceae bacterium | reverse complement strand
GCACGAGCAGACTACAGACGGCCATCACTCCGCCCACGGCCAGCAGCACCAGGGGCGTGACAAGTTGCTGAACGGCGGTCTTGGTCTCCAGGAGAAGCAGAGAGCTGTGAAGCTCGGCCAGTTCCACGACATCGTGTGCAACCTGGCTTGCGTCCCGCGCCATTGCCGCTGGAGGCAGCGATTTTCCATTTTTGTGATGAGTCATTTTCGTTTGATCCACCAACCAATGACCATTCCCAGAACTGTGGCCGCAGCGAGGCTGGCCCCGGGATGTGTCACGACGATCTCTTCGGCGTGACGAGCCCAGTCTTTTGCGACCTCCAGCCATTGCCGAGCGCCGTCCGGGGGCCGAGCGGGCGTTCGCGCCTGCTCTTGTTTATCCGCTCGCGTAAACCACGTTTCGCTGATGCGGTGATTCATCTGCCAGCCCTTCCGCTCGTAATTCTTCCGCTTCCGCCTCAGCGGAAAAGCGGGGTCTTTTCCTGTCCCGATAACGTACTGCCTACCTCGCCGATCCGTTGTCCCACGTAGGCCATCAGCGCCCGCATAGCGGCCATCCCAACGGTCCGTACGATTGTCTGACTGACGCGTCGCGTCACCGACGAGGGAGTCACCGGTTCGGGATGTGTGTGGTGGGCGAGCCGATCCAGATCCGACGACGACAAGCGGACTCGCCCGGCGCTGCGCGGTGCCACGATGAACCCCACCGCAGCCGCCGCGCCCAGGCACGCCCAGGGATAAGCCCGTACGTATCGGCGCCAGTCGGTTATCTCGCGGGCCGAGGCCACCAGTTCCTCGACCTCCTGTCCCAGGTCACGCCGTACATCCTGCATGCGGCGCTGAATTTCCCTCACCGACTCGTCACCGCTCATAGCTCATCTCCCTTTCGGACATCCGGCGGCGTCCTTGCCGTGATTCAGTCCAGTCGCCTCCTCCCGGTCACCCGTCCATCACGCGCGGAAATTCCGCGCGACGGACTCCGGCACCATCTGCTGCATCGCGTCGAGAAGCTGTTGCCCGAGCCGATGCGACATATGCCGATAGCGATGACGTTCTTCGTCCTCGGAGAAAAGAGCGGTCACAGCCAAACCGGTCGCGAGCCCCAGACCGAAGGCAATGACTACGGATGACACCGGATACTCCCCCAACATTTCTCGCCCCTCCTGGGCGTATTCCGACACCCGATTGACGGGTTGATGTCGCTGTTGATTACGGGCCATTCTGGATCTCCTCTATTTGCAAGCCATCGATCAGACACTGACCGCGGGAGCCGACGCATCCCACCTTCCGATTAGCGCCCGGGCCGCATCAGGATGCCGAGCATGACACCGGTCAGCACTCCCACTCCGAAACAGGTCATGACCGACTCGAATGGATGCTGGCGGATCATCTGGCGACTCTCGCGCATGCCGCCCTGCATCCGCTCTTGGGCCTGCGAAGCGGCGCCCTGGAACGACTCGGCGGCACTCTCCGCGTAGCCCCGAATCGCACCGGCGGCCTGCTGCACGGTCGACGCGCCTTCTTCCACCAGTCCATCGAGATACTTACGGATCTGCTCGCGCGTCTCGCCCGTCCGTCGCTGGATGGCGCCGACGAGTTGATCGACGTTCCCGCGTGCCTGCTGGAGATCGTCATCCGTGACCGCGCCCCACTTTTCATGAACCTTGCCCTTGATTTCCTGCCAGTGACCTTGCAACGTCTGTGTGTTGAGTGCCATCGCATTTCCTTTCCATTTGCTTTAGGTGGTTAGAACACCGATCGGGGAAGTTGGTTACGCAAGGAGTGTGCCAATGAGGAAGCGACGTTGTATTGCGTCCCCTTCACAGGATTTGTGCTGGTAGAAGTCATTTAACGCGGGGGCCGCAGCCTAGGAACATTCACTGGATTCGCGCCTGGAGAGGCGGCCGAATGAGAGGATTCGAGGGCGCGCCGCTGTTCCACTCGCGAAGGTAACCCGAAATTCCGCTCATTCAGCTGCCACCTGTAGCTGTGCGCGTGGGGACTCCGTCAAGTTCCAGGCGAAGGGTGATCTTCGTGCAACCACTTTGACCGCGTCGAACGCGCGACCGACATCGAACTCCCCTCGGATTCCGCGGGCCTCAGTGCAACGAGGGCGACACAGCTGTCACCCGGGCAGCGACCACCAGACTCCACCGTGGGACGACAGGACGGCATGCTCTGTGCAGTACCGTTGGCTGCAACACTGTCCTCGGGGCTGGAAAGCGAGCATGCCGATGTCGTTTCTGGAATTCGTCATCCTCTTGCTGGTGGCCGGCGTCTGCGGCGGTATCGCCCAGGCTCTGGTTGGCTACTCGCGCGGCGGCTGCCTGGTGGCGGTCGCCTTGGGCTTCATTGGCTCACTGATCGGAACTTGGCTCGCACGGACCCTCAATCTGCCGGAGCTCTTCACACTGACTGTGGGGGGCCAGCCCTTTCCGATTGTGTGGTCGATCCTGGGCGGGGCGCTGTTCGCTGCCGTGCTGGCCCTGTTCTCCCGTCCTGTGGCACCACGGGCCTGAACGCTGCGGCTCACGCTTTATCGGGCTGTTCCTGCGCTGAATGCAGCGCAGAGCGAGCGGACGTCTCTCTCGTATGAGCCGGGTCGACAAGCGGGACTTGCAGATAGACAATCAGGCGCAACTCACGGAATGGAGGGTGCGCCATGAAGATCGTCATTGTGGGCGGCGTAGCGGGCGGTGCGTCCGCGGCAGCAAGGGCTCGGCGTTTGTCGGAGCGGGCCGAAATCGTCTTGATCGAACGCGGACCGGACGTTTCCTTTGCGAACTGCGGTTTGCCATATCACATCGGTGGGGAAATAGCCGACCGCGAGAAGCTTCTCGTGGTGACTCCCGAGCGCCTGCGGGTGCGATTTCGGC
>JBFWYF010001044.1:0-2893 GCA_050186685.1 Pirellulaceae bacterium | reverse complement strand
TCGGATTCGCGTCCCCGATTGCCAGAATGGAAGAAGCCTGGTCGGATCTTGCTCAGAGACACTCTGCGCTTTGGGATACGTTCAAGGAACTGGGCGATTCTCGCGATCGGGAGGCCTTCGAGCAGCATCTCCGTCCAGAGGACAGGCGTGTCCGTTTCTACGATCGATTTGCAGCGTTCGCTCGGTCGCTCGATGTCGCGCTCGCCTCACACGCGTTCTGGGAGCACACGCCGGCCGAGCTGATTACGCGGTACCGGCAGGACCTGAAGTTCTTCGGCGAGCTGCGACGATCGGTGCGCATCCGATATGCCGAGGTCATAGATTTCTCTGAATACGAGCCGAAGATTCGTAAGCTCCTGGATCAGTACATTTCAGCAACTGGCGTTGAATCCATTACAGGAAAAATCGACCTCTATGACCGTGAGCAACGGGCCGCGGCCCTTGAAGCCGCGGGTTCTGCTTCGTCCAAGGCGGAGACCATCGCCAGCAACGTTGAGCGAATCCTGGAGGAGAGGGTTCGCCTCGAAGATCCCGTTTCATATCGCCGGTTTTCCGACATGTTGCGCGAGGTAATAGAGAACATGAGGGCCGGATGGTTAGCCGCAGCGGATGCCCTTGTACAAGTTGAGCAAATCGAGAAGGAGGTACTGCGTCCTCGGTCGGATGATGTGCCTCCGCCGCTTCGAGACAGACGATTGGCCGTCGTGCTGTTTCGCAATCTAAGGGACACCATGAGAGAGGCCGCGGTCGATGCCGCGGCAGCGATTGATGAGATTATTGAGAGCCGCGCCATTGTAGGTTGGAAGGAGAATCAGGATCGCCAGAAGGAAATGCGTCAAGCCATCGATGATTACCTGTTTCACCTGAACGATGAACGTCAACTCGACTTGAGTATCGAACAGATCGACGCAGTGATCGATTCGTGCATGGAGCGCGCCAGGGCGATCTTGAAATGAGCACGACCAACTTCACGAGCGACTCAGGCCTGCGGACTCTTGACTTGGGCGACGCTCTCATCCCATACCAGGTCAACCGAGGCCGACGCACCAAAGCGCGATTGGTGGTTTCTCCTAATGGGAAGGTCGAAGTGCGGGTTCCAGCACATGTGAGCGACGAGTGGATTGACGCGTTTGTCAGCCGCCGGCGCCACTGGGTTATCAGGCAACGACAATATTTTGATCAATTTCGACCTCGCGAGCCGGATCGCCGGTACGTAAATGGAGAGACCGTCCGCTATCTAGGAAGGCAATACACGCTCAAGCTTGTCACATCCCCTGAGCAGCGTGCCCGACTCCTTGGCAGGCACCTCGTGGCTTCCGTCCCTGACACGCGCGATGCTGAACGGGTTCGTGGAGCGGTTCAATCGTGGTACCGAGCGAGGGCGCAGGACGTATTTGCCCGGCGAGCAGAGCGATGTAAGGAGATCTTTGCGCCTCACGGAGTTCGAGACCCCGATATCGTTCTACGGTCGATGCGACGCCGCTGGGGGAGCTGCACCCGGAAGGGCCGCGTTCTGCTGAATCCTTACCTCGTCATCGCGCCGACAGATTGCATTGACTATGTGATCATCCATGAGATGTGCCATCTCAAGCGTCCTCGACACGACGAGGCGTTTTACCGATTGCTCTCAACCGTCATGCCGGATTGGTCGCTTCGCCGCCGGCGGCTTGAGAAATTCGGGCCGTACCTCACGTTCTGACACTTAACTGACCCGAAGCGTTCTTGGCGTACTGAATGGGGCCATCGGATAACGGCGCCTCCACCCCGCCTGCGGCGTAACGAGGTCCATTCCCGCTCGTTTCCGGTGTCGGTTTACTGCTCGACACAAGTTGAGAAGCTGTCGTCGCACCGGTGCGTAGGCCACAAATGGTAGTTCTGCCAACGATGCTTCAATCCATGCGGCCGACCTTCGAGTGGCCAACTCCTCGTACATTCCTTTGAGATCGAGATACGTTTCACTTGCGATGCGAACCGATGCATGTCGCTTCCGGTCCACGCCCATCCGGTACCCGATGCTGTATCCATCGAATTGAATCGGTCGGCGGCGCACGTCGTGGATGTTGGCCGCCTCATACTCAAAGAACTGGTGCCGACCCTTCGTGGCGATTAGAACGAACGTTCGGTCGAAGCGCAGGTAATGGACATTGGCGTAGCCTTGGCGTTTGCGTCGGGCACGAGCCCATCTTGATATGGCAATGCCGTACTTTGCTACGAGCTTCTGATCGAGGCGTGTCGGGTCCTTGTATAGTGGCACCTGCCCCATTACGTAGAACCAGTACCCGTGCGTGATGTACGCGACTGCGAGCTGTTGGACGAATCCTTCGATCGACGTCGCCACACAGCGATATTCCATTCGCATCCTCCCTCGAAAATGCGGGTTGTTCAGGCACAACCCGTAAAGCCATGTTTACCTCCCTTCGTTTGAGCCAGAACCATCGCCGCTCGCCGAACTACAGAACAGGAGCAATTCTCGCAACTCCTGTTCAGTCGGCTCGCGGTCGAAATCCTCTCGGTAGCACGCCGCGATGCGAACTCGCACCGAAGCGGGGATCTCATTCGGGTCGGTCCAGCACTCACCGACTTCGTCGATGACGTTGGCTGGTCCGTCGCCGATGATGCCGCCGCTGCTCGTGCGCCACCAACCCATCAGAAACACCTCCTTTCGCTCAAGCTCTCCTTATGGTGCACGTCAGCCCTGCGCGGCCATCAGCGCTCACCGGCTCACCGTGCAACAACCGTTACCTTCACATGAAACCCACACACGCTGCCCTCAAATCAGCACCGCTCGACTGAACCAATGCGTTCTGCCACTTTGCCCCCGGCCCTTGTCCGTTCTTGGCCGCTTGCTTCGTGTCTTCCGCTCTAGATTCATCTATTGCAGTTGCCCAATTCA
>JBFWYF010001043.1:0-2897 GCA_050186685.1 Pirellulaceae bacterium | reverse complement strand
CTCTCCATCCCTTCCGGCGGGGCAGGAGCGTACTTCGAGGGGGCCATCGTACAGCTTGCCCTGCCTTGGCTCAGGCTGCGCATGGCGCCAGAGTAGCCGAACAGGTTCGCCAGGGGGGCCTCGGCCGAAATGACCGTCGTGCCGTGCCCGCGCTGGGTGGTTTGCGTGATGATGCCGCGCCGCTGCTGCAAGTCGCTGACGAATTCGCCGAAATAGTCCTCCGGCGTGGTGATTTCGAGCTGCATGATCGGCTCCAGGACGACGGTGCCCGCCTCTTGGAGCCCCTTTTGGAAGGCGTCGTTCGCCGCCAACGTGAAGGCGAGCTCGTTGGAGTCGGTTTCGTGCATTTTGCACGACAGGAGCGTGATGCGGGCCTTCATCAGCGGGTTGCCGAACCAGCCGCCGCCGGCCGCCAAATCCTTGAGCGTCTGCACGGCCGCTTCGACGAATTCGGGCGGGACTTCGTCTTGGACCTGGTTGAGGACCACGACGGCATCACTCTTGTCGAAGGGCTCCATGCGAATACGGACGCCGGCGAACAGCGATTGCCCGCCTTGCTGCCGTTGGCACTGGCCATTCACTTCGACGGAGCGCTCGATCGTCTCGCGGTAGCTGACGCGCGGCCTGTGCACGCGAACCTTGAGGTTGAAGTCGCGTTCGAGGCGATGTGTGATGACTTCGAGGTGCAGCTCGCCCATGCCGCTGATGAGCGTTTGGCCGGTATCGTCGCTGAACAAGGTGCGGAAGGTGGGATCTTGCCGTCGCATCATTTCCAAAACGTCGGCGAGCTTCTTGCGATCTGCGGAACTTTCCGGCTCGATGGCCATGGAAATGACCGTTTCCGGAAACGTAATCGATTCCAGCAAGATCGGGTCCTGGGCATCGCACAGCGTGTCGCCGGTTACGCTTGTCCGGGGGCCGATGATGCCGACGATATCCCCCGCTTCGACCCGATCGACTTGGAACTCGCGGCGGTCGGCCTGAATGTGCCACAGCTGCGAGACGTTTTCCTTCTTGTCCTTGCCGGGGTTGTACGCGCGGCTATTGGCTTTGAGCTCGCCCGAGTAAACGCGGACAAAGTATAGATCGCCGTGGCGTCCGGCTTCGATCTTGAATACGAGGCCGCAGAAAGGATCGTCAACGCTTGGCTTGCGCGTTTCGACTTTGTCTTTCTTCTTGGGGTTCGTTCCCTCGACCGGCGGGACATCGAGCGGGCAGGGCAAGTAGTCGACGACGGCGTCGAGGATGGGCTGGACGCCCATGTAATGCAGGGCGGAGCCGCAGAGGACAGGCTGCACCTGGTTGTGGATGACGGCCTGACGAATCACGCGGCGCAGCAGTTCTTCCGTAACTGGCTTTTCGGCCAGCGAGCATTCCATCAGTTCGTCGCTGTAGTCGTAAAGCTGCTCGATGAGCTGGGCCCGTTCGAGTTCGGCTTCGTCGCGCAGCTCTGCGGGAATTTCGGTTTCTACGATGGTTTTCCCCTGCGTGGCGGCGTCGAAGGCGATCATCTTCATGCGCACCAGGTCGATGACGCCGCGGAAGGGCTCCGCGACATACGACGGGCCGCAGCCGACGGGCATTTGGATGGCGACGGGGTTCGCACCGAGCCGTTTGCGGATCTCATTGAAGGTGTTGGTGTAGCTGGCCCCTTCGCGATCCATCTTGTTAATGAAGGCGAGCCGAGGGACGCGGTACTTGTCGGCCTGACGCCAGACGGTTTCGCTTTGAGCCTCGACCCCTTCGCGCGCGCTGAACACGACGACGGCGCCGTCGAGGACGCGCAGGCTGCGTTCGACCTCGGCGGTGAAATCGACGTGACCGGGGGTGTCGATGAGGTTGATGACCGACTCGGTGCCGGCGTGCTTCCAGTTGAAGGTCACGCAGGCCGAGTAGATGGTGATGCCGCGTTCTTGTTCCTCGGGATCGAAGTCGGTGGTGGTGGTCCCTTCGTCGACGCCCCCCATTTTGTGAATGGCGCCGCTGTAATAGAGCATGCGCTCGGTGACGGTGGTCTTTCCCGCATCGATGTGGGCGATGATCCCGATGTTGCGCAGGTGTTTTAGGTCACGCGCCATGGTTGGCTCGGTTGGACGGGAGAACTTTCGTTGACTGGGACTGGACGGTCACTGCCGATCGTAGATTAACCGCGTGGGCACGCCCGGCACACGAGAAGCCATTATCAATCGATTTACCACCCGTCGCGCCCCGCGCGCCGTATTGGAGTTGACTGGCAATTCTGATGCGCGGGTAAACGCTGCAACTTGCCGCAACCAAACATCCTTGCGCTCCGATCCTCCTTGGTCACTGACCAACTTCGCTGACCAGTGCCACCCTCTGTGCTACCGTAGTTGCAATGTTCTGACCGCGCCCTTCGCTCGGGCTGCAGGGACGTGCCACCCAGGATCGAGCGCCTTTGACAAAACATTCCTCAGCACGCGACGGCAATTCTGCGGCAATTGGCGCATGAAAACGCCGCACGGAGCGCGGGGGCGATCGCATGCGGCGTGAGTGATTTTGCAACTACCAGGCGAAGTGGGCGAAGGCCTTGTTGGCGTCTGCCATGCGATGCACATTTTCACGCTTGGTAACCGCGGCTCCTTCGCGATTGTACGCTGCGAGCAATTCATCGGCGAGTTTCTTGGCCGTGGCGCGTCCCTTCTTTTCGCGGACCGAACCGAGAATCCAGCGGATGGCCAGCGAGAGTTGGCGATTCTTGTTGACCTGCATCGGCACCTGGTAGGCGGCACCGCCGATACGCCGCGAGCGGACCTCGATGTCGGGCTTGACGTTATCGACCGCCTGGCTGAAGACGTCGATCGGGTCGCGATCGGGGACACGGCGGCCGAGGTCATCGAGCGCGGTGTAGAACACCCGCTGCGCGACGCTCTTCTTGC
>JBFWYF010001042.1:0-2897 GCA_050186685.1 Pirellulaceae bacterium | reverse complement strand
GCTTGGTGCGGAGAATATCCCGCAGAGGCGCGGAGATCGCGGAGTGAAGCAGGAACCTGCAACTTCCTCTGCGGCCCCTGCGATTTCTGCGGGAAACTCGTCTGGTGTGGCACTGGCTCCGCCAGTGTCTTCAGCTGGGAGTGGTTGTCCCCGGGCGAGGGGCGCACTGGCGGAGCCAGTGCCACACGTTACTCGCTCGCCGCAGAGATTGCGGAGTGAAGCAGGGGCCTGCGACTTCCTCTGCGGCCCCTGCGATCTCTGCGGGAAACTCGTCTTACAATACCGGTGGCCCCAGTTTCCTCACGGAAAAGCGCTACCAGGACCCGCCCGCGCCGCGCTTCTTGGGTCGGTTCAACGTGCCCGCGCAGCGTTTACAGCGTTTGCGCTGGTTGTTCACCAAGGCATGGCACTTGGGACAACGGCGGTTCTTCAGCTTCATCACGTGCTTGGTACGGGGGCGAACGCCTGCCATCGGACTTCCTTTCGGCCAAGCAACGCACGCTAGGGTACTGCGCTGCTGGAACTCATCTCGTCAGAAATAGTTGGACATCGCACAACTTGGTCCTGGATCGCGACAGACCCGTGCCAAGGGTCAGAGATTTTCTACGATTTCTCGTTTGGCGACAAGCCGAGTACCACGCTGCCGCTCGATGCCACACGCCGACAGCCACCGTGTACGCAAGACATTCTCGAGATCGTCCCCCACTTTGCCTCCGCGGCTCCCGGCCACCGGAATCTTGCCACCGGCCCGGTGGGAATGTCCGCCACCTCCGCCGAGACCGTCCAGCGTCTTCTGCAGCAAACGCGTCGCGTGTTCGCCATCCTTCGACGTACGCAACGACAACAGCACCGCGTCGCCGACGACCGCCCCACACAACACGCGCCGCACACCCTGGCAGCGAATCAACATATCCGCCACTTCGCCGACAATCTCGGCGCCGCTGGCCCTGGGCAGCAGGCAGAACGCAACGTCGCCGTACAGAAACGTACTCTGCATCGCCAGCACGAGATCGCCATAGTACTCGCGTGACAGCGGCGCGTTTTCGATCTCGGCCAACAACGACGGTTCCGCCCGCGACGTCAGCCAGACGATAATCGAACGATCCAGACGCGAATGGTACGTCTCGTTACCACACGTTTCCGTACGGATGGCGTACAGCAAGGCGGACGCGAGTTTCGGCCCCGGCTCAATCCGCTGTTCACGCAAATAACTGGCCGCAATGCTAGCGGATGCGGCGGCCTTTTCACGGATGTCCCGAAACGGCAATCGATGTCCCCGCGTGCCGTTCATGTGGTGATCGATCACCGCCACAGGATGGATCGCGGCGCGCGTCAGCACGTGGTTCGTGGTCCCCAAACCGCAGTCGACCAGCACGGCGGCCGTACCCGCTTCGGGCCTGATTTCGTCCAGCAGCTCGATCGGGGGCTGCAGCAACTCGACCATGTGCCGATTCTCGGCCCGGACGATACCGCCGCCGCCGACCAATCGCACCGGCTTGCCCAACTTTTCCTCAATTAACGTATGCACGGCCCAGCCGGTCGCCACGGCGTCCGGATCGGGGTTGTCGTGCATGACGATCAAGCAACGCTGGTAGTCGTCGAGAACTTCCAGTAGCAGGTCCGATTTAGACCTGCGAGCGGTACGTAAACCAGGCATCGCGACGGTATTATCCCTCCAGGACCTGGGCCATGATCGGCCCGTTAAGACACTTCGAGTTTTATCATAGCGACGGTCTTCAAAAGTGAAAGGGCCGCAGGCAACTACGCACGCAACTACCCTTGTTGCCATGACTTAGCTCGATCCAGGCGACGGAGCCAGCTCGGAATCCTGGCTCGCCGCGACCTCCGGGTACTCGATCCGCGTTCGCTCCCGCACCTGATCCGCAGCCCACTCAAAAAGGTATCGCGTGACCCGCGTTTCGACCTCGCCGAGCACCTCAGAAAGCTCCTTTTTTCCGGGTCGAACGTCGAGGCAGCGGATTATGTGGATCCCCACGGCCGTCTCGACCGGCGCGCTGACCTGCTGAGGCTCCAAGGCGAATGCCGCGGCACTGAACGACTCCGGCATCGGCTCCCGCCGGGCGATCCAGCCGATATCGCCGCCCTGCTCGCGGCTCGGGCCGCTCGAGTACTGCCGGGCGGCCGCTTCGAACGTGATTTCCCCGCGCCGAATCCGCTCCACAACATCCTGGGCCATTGCGTGGACCTCGCGGACCAGGGTCGCCGACAATTGGGGCGGCAGGGGCCACACGATGTGGGCGACACGTAACTCGGTGCCGTCGAAGTCGCGGCGGTGCTTGTGGAAGTACTTTTCGAGGTTAGCGGGCTGCAGTTGCTTGTCGAGGAATCGCCCCCACGCGATCTGCCACGCCAGCGCGCGGTGCAGCCGGGACTCATCGAGTTGCTGTTGCTCGAGGTAGTCTTCCCACTTCACGCCGCGCTGAGCCTGCCGGGCAACCAGCTGCTCGCGGGCCAGGTCTATTTCCGCGGCGCTGGCGGCCTGTTGCGATTCCCGCAGCCACTTCTCGACCAACCGGCGCGAAACCAGCTGGTCGCGCATGGCGAGGAACCACGGATCGTCTTGCCGGCCGTTCCAACGTCGCCTGGCGGCCCCAGCGATCACCAGTTCGCGGGCGACGTCCCGCACCGTGATCGGCTCACCATCCACTGTGGCCACGACACGGACCGCAGCTGCAGGGGACGCATCGGACGATTTGGGGGAAAGAGGATTGGGGGATTCCTCCGGCGGAGCCACCACCATCAGGAGGACGGACCACCATGCGCTCGTCATGGGAGTGCAATGTCCTGAAGCTCGTAGTCAACCGGCAACTGCAGGAGCGACGCGGGCGTCTGGTAGACGAAGCGGCAGCTCTCTGGCCCGGCGGGCAGCTCGAACA
>JBFWYF010001041.1:0-2905 GCA_050186685.1 Pirellulaceae bacterium | reverse complement strand
CCTGACGCTGCGCAGTTCGATCACGGATCCATCCCAGGTCCGCGCGGCGACGATCCGCGTGAATCCATACTGCGCGACGATGTGCGACATCCCGGTACCACGCACCGGGATGGAGGCGAAATTCAGTCTGAGACAGATGGCGGCCTTTGCCCTGGCGGGGGTCGATACCGCCGCCCCGGACACGTTTTCCGAGGTGGCGGTCGCGCGCCCCGATATCGTGGCACTGCGCGAGCGGATTCAGGTCGCGTTCGCTCCCGGAATCCCGCCTTCCCACGCGCACGTGACGGTTGAGTCGGCGGGCGGCACACTCGGCGCGACGCACGACGCCAGTCAGCCGCTGACCGACCTCGCCCAGCAGACGGCGCGCCTGCGGCACAAGGCGACGGGGCTGCTGGCGGACACATTGGGTTCGCATCGGCTCGCACAACTCTTTGAACGGGTTTCCACGGTGGACCAGGCTGGTGGATTCCGGGCATTACTGGGACTGTTCGACGCCGAGTCAAACCTCGAAACAACTTGAAGTAGGCTTCCATTCCCTTGATTAATTCGTCATATTTAACGAAATCTTCAACATTCGTTAAATATGACGACATCAATTCCGACTTCCCTGCTGCTCCACGCATGGGAGACCACTCATGAACGGACCGATCCCCGACAAGCACTCGCCGTGTTGCGAACCGCCTGCCTGGCCGCGGCGCCCCCGATGGACGTGTCGTTGTACCGACTGATTCCGTCGCCGGAGGCTGTCGAGCTCGCGGGAACCACCCACCATGATCTGCCGGACGTCCGGCGCTTTCGCTGTGCGCCGGCGGCGTACGCACAGTTGTGCCGTTGGGCGTCGGCACACCGTGGACTGTCGCTGGCCACCGCCCGCGCAGAATTCCGACTGCTCGCGCGCGTGCTGGACCAGGGTCACGCACCGACCGCAATGCTCCACGGACTTGGGAATGACGACACCGGCCACGGAATCCTCGTGGTGGAAACAGTCTGCGGCGCGCAACCGCCGGATGCGGACTCGGTGCGCCGGCTCGCGGCGCCGTTCGACGCGCTGCTCGAGCGTCTCCGGGCGCAGGAAGCCAGCACTACCCTTGGCGCGGAGCTGGCAACGGTCTCCGCGCTGCTCGCGGAGATAAGTCATGGATCGGACACGAGTCCAGCAGGACATCGAGCTGGACCTGTCGGTCCATCCCTCGATCTCGCGATGCGGGCGCACATCGAATCCGCGTTGCGGCAAACCCGCGGACGGGTGTCGGGGCCGCGTGGCGCGGCGGTGATGCTGGCCGTGAATGCGAACACGCTGCGCGCACGGATGCGCAAGCTCGGTATCGAGCCGCGCCGCTTCGCGCGGGCGGAGGCGGGTTGAACTCACTCCCTGGCGGGGAGGGCGGGGAGTTCCGCGTCGATCGGGTCGAAGCCGTCGCGATTCGGCATCACGAGCGTGGCAATCGAGCGTGCATCGGCCACGAAGTCGGATGCCACCAGTCCGTTCAGGTGCAGCAGGTACGCCACGATCGAATAGACGTCCTCGTCGGCGAGTGACCACGGGGCGTTGAGCGGCATGGCGCGGCGGATAAAGTCGAACAGCGTCGTGGCGTACGGCCAATAGGTCCCGATGGTCTTGTCCGGCTGGGGCGCGGTCAGGTCCGGGTTGCCGCCGGCCAGTTCGCCGCCCGAGCCGCCGCGCCCGTTCCCGCCATGGCAGGCGACACAATGGCTCGCATACAGGCGGGCGCCGGCGGTCACCGTGCCGCGGCCGGCGGGCAATCCACGTCCATCCGGGAATACTCGGTTGAGTCGCGAGTCGATCGCCGTGAGATCGGCACTGCGGCCGTGCGGATCCGGCGCGAGCGACGGATCCGGAGTGTCTGCACCGCGCGTCAGCGACGCTGCAAGCAGCCCGGTCAGCAGTGCGGCCAACTGCCAGCGGCGCATCGTCGACGCTATTCCCAAGGGGCCTCCATCGGATCGACGGGACCGGCCGGCGCGTCCGCGCGCCCGTGGTCGGGATAGACATGTGAGACGGCGCCATTCGCATTCACCTGCCAGCTCACGATGGCGTTGTAGTGAAAGTAGCCATGCCGACCGCGTGCCGCGACGAGCTCGGCGCGTGTCGGCTGACGCTCGCCCGTTTCGTCGATCGCACGGCTTTGCAGCACCGCAGGATCACCCCGCCATCGCCACGGGATCCGAAAGCGTGTGAACGCACAGGGCAGGACGGGTTCACTCAGCGCCGCGTCCGCCCACGATTGCCCGCCATCGGCCGACACTTCCACGCGCGCGATACGGCCGTGTCCCGACCATGCGAGCCCGCTCAATTCGTAAACCCCGGGTGCTGGCAGCCGCATGCCGGCAGAGGGCAGGGTGACCAGCGACTTGACCGGCATTTGAAACGTGAACATCCGTGCCCTGCCGTCCGGCTGCAGCTCCGTGTATCGCGCCGTCTCGTTCCGGGCCATCACCGGCGTGTCCGTGGCTTCGAGCGAGCGCAGCCATTTCACGTGCGTCACGCCTTCCCACCCGGGGACGATCAGGCGGAGGGGATAACCCTGTTCGGGCCGGATTGGCTCGCCGTTCTGGAACAGCGCAAGGAAGCAGTCGTCGAGCAGCTTTTCGCGCGGCAGGCTGACGGTCATGCCGAACGCATCCGCACCTTCCGCCACGCACCATCGCGCGTCCGCCTCCAGGCCGGCTTCCTCGAACAGCAGCGACAATGGCACGCCGGTCCATTCCGAGCACGAGACGAGCCCGTGGAAGTACCCGGCAGCGGTCTGGATGGGCTGCGGATTCCAGCCGGCGTTGCTGTTGCCTCCGCATTCGATCGCGAGTACCCGGGAGACGCGCGGATAGCGACGCAGAGCGGGCACGTCGAACGTCAGCGGACGCTGCACGCGGCCGTGGATGACCA
>JBFWYF010001040.1:0-2908 GCA_050186685.1 Pirellulaceae bacterium | reverse complement strand
GCGTGCTTATGACCGGACGTTATGGTTTTCGGACCGGTGGCTTGACGAACCAGACAGCGGGCAATGCCTCGTTTCGCACCGAACAGTCGATGGCACGTGTCCTGAAGCAGGCGGGCTATGCGACCGGCATGGCCGGCAAATGGCGGCAGATGTCGGACTCGCCGGGCGACTGGGGGTTCGACGAGTTTGTTACCGATCCCACCGCCAGCGGCTGGTTTTGGAAAAAAAGCTATACGAAAAACGGCCAGGAGGTCACTTCGGACAAGGAATTGTACTACCCGGACGTAGCTTCCGACTTTGCCGTCGACTTTATCCGTCGCCACCAAGACAAACCGTTCTACTTCTATCTCTCGGAGCACCTGGTTCACGGACCGATCTTGCGGACACCCGATTCCCAAGCGGGCGCTCCACCGCACCAACTCTATGACGACAACTTAAAGTACCTGGACAAGACCGTGGCCAAGATGCTGGGCGAGCTCGACCGGTTGGGTTTGCGTGAAAAGACACTGGTGCTGTTTACCAGCGACAACGGTACCGCGCCGCCTGCGTATATGCCGCAGCACGATCCGCAGCTCACTACAGGCAAGATCGGCGGTCGTGCCGTGAATGGTCGCAAGGGCCAGCTCCTGGAAGGCGGTTCGCGCGTGCCGCTGATCGCCAGCTGGAAAGGGGCGCTTCCGGCCGGCGGCGTCAACAACGACCTCATCGATTTCAGCGATTTGCTGCCCACGTTCGCCGACCTGGCGGAGTCGCCATTGCCTTCCGGGGTCAAGCTCGATGGTCAAAGTTTCGCGCCGCAACTCCGCGGCGAACGGGGCAAGCCGCGCGAGTGGATCTTTGTGCAACTGGGCCCGGGCTGGTACGTGCGGGATGACGGTTGGAAACTGAACGAACGGGGCGAACTATTCTCGATGAAGGACGCACCGTTCGTCGAAGCGCCCGTGCCCGCGGATGCCTCCGACCCCCAATCCCAGGCCGCTCGGACTCGGCTGCAGAAGATACTCGACGAGCTCCGTCCGGGTGCGGGCAAAACCGTCTCGGCCGACGAAACCAAGAAGAAGACAGGTAAACGGGCGCGGAAGAAGAATGTTAACAAGTGAAAACCGTACCTTGCCGAACGACTCCGAGTTTCTGTCCGCGAGATATTCGATGAGCGAGCGAAATGTCCCATTTTCCGCTGCCTGTGGATGGATGGCGGCCGCCGTCCTGTTGCTGGTGTTGCCCGCGGCGGGTCGCGGAGAAGACTACCCGCTGAGTTTGCAGCTGGAAGTCCTGGAGCGCGATCTGGCCAGTCGCGATTACCTGGATGTGCTCCAGACGATGATTCCGACCGATCTGGCGGCCGAGTGGCAGCGGGTTGCTACAGCGGATAATCATCGGCTGTTTGCCCAGCAGCACGGAGGGCTGGAGAAGGTTCTGGCCGAGCCGAAGCTGCGCGCGGCGTACGAGCGGCGTCTGCGGATCGCCCGCGAGTTTCTGACGCTGCTGCGATCCGCCTATGAGCGAAAGAAGCTGAAGCCCCCCTTCGCGGACGAGGAGGTCCTGAACCGGGCTCTCGATTCTGCTGCCCGGAAAGCCGGACAGCTCAGCTCGGGCGAACTGCCTATCGAGTTCGTCTGGCCATCCGCCGATGCCGAGCGCAACTGGCCTTGCTTTCGCGGTCCCACCGGACAGGGAATCGTCCGGGATACGCAGATCCCGCTCACCTGGAGCGACACGCAGCACATACGCTGGCGCGTCCAGCTGCCTGGCCGCGGTAACAGCTCGCCTGTCGTATGGGGCGATCGGTTGTTCGTTACCGCCGAGAGCGAACCGCGGCCGGACGATGCCCCTCTGACGGCCAAAGACACCGCTCCCGACCGGCTGCTGCTGTGCTATTCCACGGAGGGCAGCCTGCTCTGGCAGCACGCTGCGCCGCGACCGGCCGAGCACGAAGTCCTGTATTGGAAGAATACGCTGGCATCATCCACGCCCGTCACCGACGGCGAACGCGTGATCGCCTTCTTCGGGAATGCCGGTCTCGTGTGCTGCGACATGTCCGGCAATCGGCAATGGCACGTCGACCTGGGTACGTTCCCCACCACGCACGGCCCCGGTTCGGCCCCGGTCCTGTATCAGGACCTGGTGATTCTGATCCAGGATCAGAACCGAGGTACATCGCTTTGTGCCGCATTCGACAAACGGACAGGACGCCGGGTCTGGCAGCGCGAACGAAAGAACTCGATGGGCTGGTCCAATCCCGTCGTCCTGCGGATTCGCAACACCGACGAATTGATCTTCAACGGCTCGAACGAGGTGATGGCGTATGCCCCCTCGACAGGCGAAGAGCTCTGGAGGCATGCGGGGACATCGATCGAGTCAATCCCGATGATCGTGACGGGCGGGGGTCTGTTGTTTTCGACGTCAGGACGAAACGGTCCGACGTTCGCCATGCGGCCGGGCGGACGCGGCGATGTCACCTCAACGGCCCTCGTGTGGCGCGCGGAACGCGGTGGCCCACATGTGCCATCGCCCGCCTACCACGAAGGCCGCTTGTTCCTCGTCAGCGATACCGGCATTGTCAGCTGCCTCGATGCCACCACGGGCGATACGCTGTGGCAGAAGCGACTGCGCGGCCGGTTCTCCGCATCACCGCTGATCGTGGGCGACAAACTGCTGCTGATCAGCGAAGAGGGAGTGACCTACGTGCTGCGTTGCGGACCTCGTTTCGAGCTGCTCCAAGAGAACACCCTCTCCGAAACGATCTATGCCACTCCGGCCGTCGTAGGCGGTCGATTGTATTTGCGATCCACGACGCATCTCTTGTGCGTGGGAGGGTGAGCCGTGGCCGTCTCGGATACGTCGCTGGATGCCGAACGAGTTCGACTTTGCCTGCTGCGAGCAAAGTCGTCGGCCGATCGAGCTGGAA
>JBFWYF010001039.1:0-2910 GCA_050186685.1 Pirellulaceae bacterium | reverse complement strand
GAAACTCCTCGGATCGCCACCAGCCGTGGCCATATCGCCGCCTTCGGTCGACCAAATGGACGAGGACTCACTCGTGAGCCCAACAGTCCACTGAGCGAGGTTGAACCACACCGCTGCCCGTCCTCGTCGACATGTCGAAATCTTCCGTCATTTCGTCTCGCCGCGGCAGCATTGTCATCAAAGCGCGCAGCCTTGCCCGTTCCGCGGTTGCGAAGAATATCTTGCTGCTAAAGCAGCCGTGGGTGTGGCCGATCGTGGCGGCCATTCTCTTGGCGACCATCGGTTGGACACGGATGCACAGCGGTGGTGGAATCTCGCCCGGCCTCCGGTTCAAGCAGACCCTGCCGCGGCCACCCGGGGACGGCCGCTTGGATGCGACCCTTGCGGGGTCCTCATCGCAAGATGAAGCACGAGACCGTCAAGCTGATACCGCGAAGGACAAGGCGAACTGTCTCACTTTCACTCCCCAGTCGACCCCTGAACACGGTTGCCGCTTACCCGGATGGGACTGCTTTGCACCCAGTGTTCACGGGGCGAAGGGATCACACGCAATGGTGGCAAAGAAGTGCCGCGTGACGGCAATCAGTCCGACCCAGCAATCTTCACCAGCTTGTTGTACAAGCCCAAGATCAGAAACGTGGGGGCCCACTGCCCGACAAACAAGCTGTCATGGTGTCGGCCAGCCATCTTGAGCATGACTGACCCGACGATGGAACCTCCGGCTGCCCACAGGAACACGTCAGACGGAAGCCTGGCAGTCTGTTCCTCGATGGCCTGCGCTACGTACCCTTCACGATGATCCGTACGACCGAGCGACTGGACATTCGACATACTCAACTCCTTGAGAACGCGGACGACACGGGATTCGTCTACCGAACCATGAACCGTGCCGGGAAAGAGGTGCAAAAATGCGGCCAGTCGGAATCGGAATACGGTCACTATGACGGTGACAGCGGCGCTGAGGGGCGAGTGGTTCACCACAAATTCGACGTCTTTTTGGCGGATGAAAAAACCAAAGACCGGATGCGGGGTTGAATGTCGCATGAAGGCCTCCGGGGTTCCCTCCAGGTTTACGGCCTAGCGCCGGGTTGGCATCACGCGAGCGGTCGGAGTGCTTTCGCTGAGGACGGGGAAGTGGGCAGCACGGGTGCATCTGCGGGTGGAGAAGATCCAGAGTCCTGGGCAGGGGAGACGAGAGCGGGGCGAGACGTCGACGATCATCCGGCTGGTCGCTTGGCGACCCTGAAGCTCTCCATGAGCCTGGTCATACTCACAGGATGCGGGGCGCGGCTGGAAGTCCCCCCCGCGCTAGCACGGTCGGCTCAGGTATCCGAGGACGGCCAAGGGGGGACGCGCGTCGACCTGCAGCTCGCCGAGATGGACGCGCGACTGCTCATGGAGGCCGTCGGTCTTCCGAAGCTCCGCACCTTGATTCTCAGCGACACGCGATTGACCGACGCGGAACTGGTGGAACTGTCCGCGTGCGACAGCTTGTCCACCCTCGAGCTCGCGCAGACGCAGATCACCGATGCTGGCTTGGCGTTGCTCGGCAGGTTGCAGGGTCTGGAACGGCTCGAGCTAGGAGGCACCGGGATCACGGACGACGGTTTATCTCATTTGCGGACGCTGGTGAACTTGCGTTCTCTGTCCCTGGCGGACACGCGAATCACGGATGACGGGCTGGCGGCTCTGAGCAACCTGCGGCACCTTTCCGAACTGTCGCTAAGCGGAACGCAGGTCACAGACCGGGGACTTGTCCATCTGCGTTCCTTGTCGGAGTTAGAATGCCTGAATCTCCGCAACACGCAAATCACCGGGAACGGATTCAAACACCTGCCTCGGACAGCGCGGCTCAAATCGCTCGACTTGTCATATTCCCCTGTTTCCGGTCAGGCCATTCCTTGGCTGGCTCAGCTGCCCCACCTGCAGCGACTGGGTCTGGCCTTCACCGAAGTTGGAGATGTCGAGCTCCGATCGCTGAGCGATGCGCGCAATCTGCGAGCGCTCGATGTGCATGGCACGGCCGTCACGGAGCTCGGTTTGGCGGCCGTCCGGCGCTTTCCGCGTCTGGCCTACATCGATCTCGGCAGCACGGGCATTTCGTCGAAGGAGTTCGACTGGCTTCAACAGTCCCTTCAGCACCTGACCATTGACCGCTAGCCCGATCGCTTGCCCAGCGTAACTTCCATGCCGCAGCTACCCCGTACTTTCCTATTCCTCGCCCTTGTCTGGCTCTGTAGGGCGCCCGTCTTCACGGCCTTTGCAGAAACGGTGGACTACGAGCGGCACGTCGTTCCTGTATTGAAGCAGCGATGCGTCAGGTGCCATGGTCCGGCTCGATCGGAAGGAGGGCTGAACCTCAGCACGGGGATGCACTTGGCCCGGGGCGGCGATTCCGGAAGCGCGCTATCGCCCGGCAACATGGCCGAAAGCCCGCTCTGGCAGCGCATCTCGTCGGGTGAGATGCCGCCCGATGAACCGCTTTCTGCGGAGGAGCAAAAGCGTATCGGCGCCTGGATCGCGATCGGCGCTCCCGGACTACCAAGCCAAGGTGACGACGAGACGGGTGAGCATTGGGCATTCCGACCGCTGCGGCTTCCCCGCCTGCCACCGGTCCGGGACGCGGGGCGAGTCAGATCAGGTGTCGACTGGTTCGTTCAGTTCGAGCTGGAGAAGCGAGGACTGGGCATCGGCCCGGAGGCGGATCGTGCGACGTTGATCCGGCGCGTGTGTTACGATCTGACTGGCCTTCCGCCATCCCTCGAAGATACGGCGGCCTTTGTCTCGGATGCCGCCGACGACGCGTATCGGCGCATGGTCGACAAGTACCTGGCATCCCCGCGCTACGGTGAACATGCGGGCAAACGCTGGCTCGATGCTGCCGGGTATGCCGACTCCAACGGCCACTTC
>JBFWYF010001038.1:0-2913 GCA_050186685.1 Pirellulaceae bacterium | reverse complement strand
TCGCCGTCTGCCGATTCTCTCCGAGGAATTGCGCGTGGGGCAGCCGCTGCGCGCAGACCGCATTCCGGAATCGTGGTCGCCGCCCTTGGCCACTTCGCCCCGCTAGGCTCACCCTGGCCTCTCTCGGAGTACCGGGTGCAGGGACTTCGCGAATCGATTCGCGATCAACCATGTGGGTTCTCGGACGGGGCCTCGACGCAGGTGGCGGGAAATACCGCCCTATTGTTGGGTGACAACGGGCGGTGCGGATGAGTAGAATGAGGCGGCTTTGCCCACCGTTAACGGCTCGATCGTGAGTTCCGCGACGCCGGTGCCGGCTGAATCGGGTTGCCCATTACTTGGTGACGGGTGTCTCGATCCATGGCGCGACACGCGCTATCCAGCGATCGGGTGCGACTTTTTCCCACCTGCAGGACTTGAGGATTCGCTGTGGTCAATCTTCCCTCTGTTGGCCGTATTGCCTTGCGCGATTCCAGGGATCACCGTTCGGGCCGATCCGATGCCAGGCCGCGCGGCGGCAATATTCTGTTCTTCGTCCTCGCGGGACTGGCCGTGGCGTCGGTGACGATCGGTGTGCTCGTCACGGCATTGCGTCGTACCGACGACTCCGCCTCGGTTGCGCCCCTCACCGCCGAAGTGCGGCGCGGACCCTACAAGTACGAGGTGCTCGAACAGGGCGAGGTGGAAAGCTCGAACAACGTCGAGATCCGGTGCGAAGTGCGAGCTCGCAACTCGATGGGGCCATCGACCTCGATTATCGACGTCATTCGCGAGGGGACGCAGGTCAAGAAGGGGGACTGGCTGGTTACCTTCGATTCTTCGACGCTCGAACTCGAGCGAAGCCAGCAGCGGATTGTGGCGAACACCAGCGAAGCCCTGGTGATCCAGGCCAAGGCCCTGTACGACACGGCGGTGATTGCCAAGAAGGAGTACATGGAGGGTGCTTACAAGGAGCAGGAAAAGACGATTTTGAATCAGATTTTCGTCGCGGAAGAAACGTTGAAGAAAGCCGAGCTGTCCTACGAGTCGATTAAGCGCCTGGTTTCGCGCGGGCTGCTGAATTCGCTGCAACTCGAAGGGGAACAGTTCCGCGTGGATGCGGCTCGCAACGATCTCGATCTGGCGAAGCGGAAACTGGAGGTGCTCGAGAAGTACACGCAGCAGAAGATGCTGACCCAGCTGGAAAGCGATATCAAGGCCGCCGAAGTGAAATGGCGGAACGAACAGAACAGCTTCCAGGAGGAACTGAATAAGCTACGCGACATCGAGGATCAGATTACCAAGTGCCGCGTGACGGCGCCGCAGGATGGCCAGGTCGTCTATGCCAACATCCAGAGCAGCCGCAGCGGCAGTGAATTCGTGGTGGAACCGGGGGCCATGGTCCGCGAACGGCAGGCGATCATTCGATTGCCGGATCCCGGGAAGATGCAGGTTAAAGCCAAGATTGCGGAATCCCGCATCAGCTCGATACAGGAGGGAATGCCGGTGTCGATCCGCATCGACGCCTTCGGCGACAACTTCCTGCTGGGGCAGGTTTCGCGGGTCAACAAGTACGCTGAGCCGGGCAACTGGTGGAGTTCCACGGCCAAGGAGTATGCCACGATCATTCAGATCGCGGATCCGCCTTCGACGCTGCGCGTCGGGTTGACCGCGGAGGTCCGAATTCTGGTCGAGGACCGCGAGGATGCGCTGCAGATCCCGGTGCAGGCTGTCTACGAGCGGTTCGGCAAGACGTTTTGTCTCGTCCAGAACGGCGACGAGTGGGATACGCGCGAGATTATCGTCAGTTCCACGAATGACAAAATGGTCGCGATTGATGAAGCACAATCGGAGCCATTGCAGGAAGACGAATTAATCGTGCTGAATCCTCGCAAACATCTCGATCTGATGGACAGTTCGAAACTGCCCCAACAGCCTCCGGCAAAAGAGATTACGAAGGACGATGAAGCGAAGCTGGCCGTCATGAAGGCGGAGCGGGATCTGGCCAATCAGCAGTCCATGTTGAGTTCCACGGCCGGGAAGGAATCGGCCAAAAAGAAAAAGCAGCCAACGACCGAGCCGGGCGGCGGTGGAGGGAGCGGTGTGGGGCTGCCCGCCGGGGCCCAGTAAGTTGTGAGCCTGAATTACGCTCGTCCCAGATGCAGCGTAACCCCTGTTTCGTGCCCGTGTGCGAAGGATCCTGCTGGTGACCGACAATCCGTATCAGACGCCCGTGCCCAGTTTGGCCATTCCCGTGTCCTCCTCCCACAAGGCCTGCGATTCCATGCGACTTGCCGCTCGACTTGTCGATCTGAAGAAAGACTACGTGCTGAAAGGTGAAACGGTCCACGCATTGCGCGGCGTGTCCTTTGATGTGCCCGAGGGCGACTACGTGGCAATCATGGGGCCCTCCGGCTCGGGCAAGAGTACGCTGCTCAATGTGCTCGGTTGCCTCGATCGACCGACGTCCGGATCGCTCTTTCTGGGCGACGAGGATGTGGCCAAGATGAACGACAACCAGTTGTCCGCGATTCGGGCGTCGCGCATCGGGTTCGTGTTTCAGTCGTACAACCTGATCCAGCAGTTGACGGTCGTCGAGAATATCGAGGTGCCGCTTTACTACATGGGCACGCTGGGTAAGGACAGCCGCCAACGTTGCCATGAACTGGCGCAGCTGGTGGGGTTGGGCGAGCGGCTGAACCACCGACCCACGCAGCTCTCCGGCGGACAGCAACAGCGAGTCGCCATTGCCCGCAGTCTCGTGAACGATCCGTACTTTATTCTGGCCGACGAACCGACCGGAAACCTGGATACGGCCACGACCGAAGAGATCCTGCGGCTGTTCGAGAATCTGAACAATATGGGCAAGACCATCATTATGGTCACGCACGAGAACGACGTGGCGGCGCACGCCAGGCGCGTCGTGCGATTGCG
>JBFWYF010001037.1:0-2914 GCA_050186685.1 Pirellulaceae bacterium | reverse complement strand
CGCTCGATCTGCTCGGGCGAGCTCCCCATCATGAATTCGCCGGGCGGGATCAGCACGACGGTCATGCCGAGGGAGTTCTGCCGTTCGACAGAGGTCGCGAGATACTCCGCCCACGTCACTTGATACGATTTCGCCTGTTCGGCAGCAAACGGCGCCACGGCAGGCGGCGGAGACGGTTCCGTCGCGCCGGCCTGCCGTGTGAGCAAGCCAACGACGATGGCCGTGATGACAAGTCGACGAGTAGCAAGGTAAGAAAACTTCATTCCGCGAGTACCTCCTCGCGCCACGCTCACGCGAGCATGTCGCTAGGCTCGCCAGGGCGTGGGCGGACGCCGATGGCCTTATCTGGCTGGTTCGGCGGTTTCCGCCTTTTTCTGGCGAAAGGGGCTACGGTAGAGGCGAAAAGGGCTACGGAAGTGGTCCTCCGGGCCCCGGCAGTTTTGCCCCCTTGGCGCTACTTGGCCGGGCGGATTTGCGAGGGCGAGCGGCATCCTGCTTCGCGATTCCGTTGCGCTTCTCGCTGTGCGCCGCCAGACCCGCGGCATGCGGGGGCGGCGGGATGCGTTCCTCGCGGGCCGCGTCGCGGCGTTCCGCGCGCTGCGTCGAACGAGCGACCAGCGTCTCGAAGATCCCTTCCTGCAGGACATCGCCCCGGTGATTGACCAATTGCCGCTTCCAGGTCACCCGGCCGCGGCGCCGGTTGTTGACTTCCAGAGCCACGATCTCGTTGACCGCATAAATCGTGTCTCCGACCAGCAGCGGCTTACGAAAATCCCACTGCCGGATACCCACGAAGGCGACGGTGTGGATGGCGGGCGAGTGGCTGCCCAATCCAGCCAGGAAGGTTAGACCCAGCAGGCCATGGGCGATCGGTTTGCCGAAGGGCGTCTGCCGAGCGAACTCGTGGTCGACATGCAGCGGATCGTAGTCGCCTGTGATGCCGGCAAAGTTGACCACATCGGCTTCCGTGACGGTTCGCCCACGACTTTTCCAGCGATCCCCGACCGCCAGGTTGTCGAAGTAGAGTGGTTCGTTCATGCTGTACCGCCAACCCGATGACGGGCAGGGGAATGCAAGCCGGCAGGCAGACCGCGCGTGGTGCTGGTCATGGGTTGCCCCTTCCGGGCCGATCCCGAGCGGATGCAGGAAGCTGGTTTCGGCAGCAGGTCCCGTCCACCCCTTCGCAGCCGATACGAGCGGTACCGTACGCATCCCGCAGTTTGTAATCGTACCCAGGAAAAGTGAGAATAATCGCGGGGACCGCCCATTTTGGCAAGACCAACTCAGAAATCGTCATCGGTCAATTGTCCATCGTGCCGATGAGCCAGGGCTGCCAGCACTCCAAAGGCGACCGTCTGCGACAGGAATCGGACCGCGCCATCGGCTGAGGCGACCTGGACGCCCCCGGGATGGACGCTAGTCAGGCCCCCGACCGCTAGTCGGATATCGGTAGGGCGGGGGGCCAAGACGGGCATCATTTCCCCCGGAAGGCTGGCGCGGGGATAAGACGGGCCCACGATCCAGTCCATTAGTTCCTTGTCAGGGGGCAGGACATCCCGATCCTGCTCGTCGGAGCCTGTCAGGGGCGGAACGTGCTGAGGCTGGGCACTGTTACCCGCGCGGGGAGGAACTCCGGCGGTTCCGCCCGTCGTATTAATAGCACTGCCCGTGTTTCGCAGGGTGGCTCGGGTACCCGACATCCAGCCCAGATCGCCCTTGATGGACCATTTTTCGCCCATGGCCAGGGTGTGGGACGAGCCATCGATCAGATCATCCAGGCGGAGGCGGCTGTTCAGAAAAAACACACCGTGATTCGTGACGTCGATCGGTGCCTCCTGGTCATGGTGGATACCGGCGTAGTCGCTGTAGCCCGGCACGGCGATCGGCGACGAGGGACACTGCAGGAGCGGGACATCCCGCCGGCGAAGCGGCTGATGGGTTGGGTCATAGACCCCTACTTGGAAGTTCACGTGTTGGTAGAGCACCTTCTGTTCGACGTAGGGCAGAATCTGGGTGATCCAATTATGGTGATATCCGACCGGCAGTGACATGACGGGACCTTGCGCGTCGATGGTGCCGGGCGGCCAGAATTCGTGATGGGATTCATACAGGTGTACGGCCGCGATCAACTGAGTCAGATTGGTAGCGCAGCGCATCCGACGGGCAGCTTCCCGCGCCGCTTGGACCGCCGGGAGCAGCAGCGCGACCAGGATTCCGATAAGTGAGATGACCAGGATCATCTCCATGTAGGAATAGCCGGACGGGCGGCGCTGGCTCATGGATGACACGGCTCCCAGGAAGGTTCGGCTTTGTCCGAAACCCACCTGGCTGGCCGCGAAGCGGTACTCCAGGTCCCCTCTCTCGGTACTCCGGGAGAGGGTTTTCGAACAGAGCCTGGCACGAGTCGGTCAATGTAGTCGATTGGGGCGCACCCGCCAACTTGACCCCTGTGTTCGCGCGACCTATCGTGAAGCCAACAGGTGGTTCTCGATCAGAAAGCCAAGTGAACGGTGATGGGTATGGCGCGATCGGCATGTGTGATGGGGGTGGTTCTGTGCCTGGCCTTCTTACCCGGCGCACTACGGGCACAAGTGAAGCCAAAGCCCGGCCCGGCCATGCCACCCGCCAAAGTCATAGTGACCCCGGTGATTCAACGTGAGCTGGCAGCCGGGCAGTCCTTTGTCGGCCAGGTTATCCCAGCTCGCCGCAGCGTGGTGGGCAGTGCCGTCGATGGCCGCGTGGTTCACGTCTATGTCAACGACGGGGATACCGTGGAACTGGTACAGGAGGAGGGCGCTGAGCGGCAAGTGGGGCAGCCTATCGTCCAACTGCTGACCGAGACCATCTCGATCGAAGTCGCGGCCGCCAAGGCGGCACTCGAGCTGCGCAAGCACGAGATGGCGGAAATGGAAGC
>JBFWYF010001036.1:0-2914 GCA_050186685.1 Pirellulaceae bacterium | reverse complement strand
GGGCGAGGGGCAGGTGTATGGCACCTCCGCCCGCGGCCTGGCCATCGATGTGGGATTACCGCAGCCGGAGGAATTCCCCGTCTTCCGCCGGTTCTGGATCGAACAGCCTGGCGCGGGCGACGATACGCTGCGCGTGGCGGCGCTTTTGGATGGTCCCCAGGCAGTCGGCGTTTACCAGATCCGGCTGCAGCCTGGTCGGAAGACGGTTTGCCAGGTCGAAGCCGCGGTATTCTTTCGGCGAGTGCCCGCGAAGGTGGGGCTGGCGCCACTGACCAGTATGTGGATGTGGGGTGACGGCCGCACCGCACCGCCTGGCGACCCGCGTCCGGAAGTGCACGACAGCGACGGGCTACTCGTCCAGGACCAGAACGGAGTGTGGATGTGGCGGCCTCACAGTCGTCAGCCTTTCCCGTCGCTTAGCCGCTTTCATTTCTCGGGCGTGCGCGGATTTGGGCTGCTGCAGCGGGATCGAGACGCTGCCTCGTACCGCGACGACGAAGCCCGGTACCACGCGAGACCGCATGTCTGGATCGAACCGGCGGAGGGATGGGGAGAAGGGAGTATCGAGGTGCTGGAACTGCCGGCCGAGCACGAAGGCGTCGATAACATCGCTGCCTGGTGGACTTCGGACCAGTTGCCTCAACCGGGAAAGCCATTGACGTTCAAGTACACCGTCAGTTTTGGCGCCGACGAGCCTGAACGGCCGGCGCTGGCGCGGGCGGTCGCGACACGCGTGCACCGGAAGGCGGGGGCATCGCTGCGGGTAGAGATCGACTTCGATGGCGGGACGCTGCCGCAGATGCAGGGTGACTCGGCGCTGCGGTGCGATGTCCAGGCGCAGCGGGGGACCGTGGCAGATGTCCGGGTGGGCCGCGAGGCCCGTGGAGTGTGGCGAGTTTCGTTCGATATCCAACCCGCGGGTTCTGAGCCCGTGGAATTGCATGCCACGGTGACGCACGAAGGCCGAGCGCTCACCGAAACATGGAGGTACTTATGTCCGATATAACCGAGCGACTTGTTCCGACGGAAATCGAAATAACGTCCGACCTGCGAGACGTCCGGGCAGGGAGCGAGCCCGTGGACCTGATGGGTCAGAATTCCACGGACGACGCCGAGGAGGCTGCCGCGCGCTGGGCCGTCGCCGAGTACCTCCGCGATCTGGGACTTCGCGATCCGGCGTGGATTGCCCGGGAAACCGAATCGCTGGTTAGGGACGCCCAACTGGCGAGGAAAGAAGCGAGTGGCCAGGGGAGCAGCCTGGCCGAAGCCGCGGTGGCTCGGACCGTCCATCAACTGGACCAGTGGCTGGCAGCGCTGGCTCGCTCCGCCGGTGAAGAAACGGAACCGCGACGGCGGAGTCGCATTGTGGGTGCGCGCCTGCCTGATCTCCTGAGTCGCTATCCGCATGCTTTGAACCCCCGGCGTCCGGATGCCGAGATGATGAATACGGCCCAGCGCGACCTGACTCCCGTCGTACCCCAGCCGCGCCCGCGGCCCATGCGGAGGCAAAAACTGACTCTCTTTCCGTCCTCCTTGCGACGGCTGCTGGGGGGAGTAACGTCCTATGCCACGCGAACCGATGTCGACGCCGCCGACCCCGTGCGCTCCGTGCCGCGCCCTTCGAGACGTATGGCCGTCCGGCTATTACTCGCGACGCTGACGTTCCTCTGTACCTCGCTAGGCACATGGTTGTTTGCGAATGCCATTGCCGGCGACGGCTTTGGCCTGCTCGACTTCGCGCTCTCGACCTTGTTCGCCATTTTGTTCTTGTGGGTGGCCTTCTCCTTCTGGACGGCGACCTTGGGGCTGTTCGTGATCCTGCGCAGCCGTCGACGTCACGACACCGCCAGGGAAGGCGAACTGCCTGCAGCGGCGCTAAAACTGCCGCCGACGGCGATCGTCATGCCCGTCTATAACGAGGATCCACAGCTCGTGTTCGCCAACGTGCGCGCGATTGCCCAGTCGCTGCACGATACCGGCGAGGACGGAGCCTTCCACGTGTTTGTGTTGAGCGACACCACGGATCCCGATATCTGGCTCGAGGAAGAACGGTCGTGGGCGCGCTTTGTGGCGGATCTGCCCGGCGATGTGCGGGTCTTCTACCGGCACCGACCGCAAAACACCAGTCGCAAGGCAGGGAACATTGCCGACTTCTGCAGCCGCTGGGGTGACCACTACCGCTATATGATCGTGCTGGACGCCGACAGTGTCATGGCGGGCAGCACCTTGGTGGAGATGGTGCGGCGAATGGAACAGGATCCGCAGCTCGGAATCCTGCAGGTCCCGCCGCGGCCCGTGAATCGCCAGTCGGTCTTCGCGCGGATGCAGCAGTTCGCCGCCAGCTTTTACGGGCCGATCTTTCTGGAAGGCTTTGCGCTCTGGTCGGAATGTGATGGAAACTACTGGGGTCACAACGCCATTATCCGCATCCGGCCATTTATGGAACACTGCGAGCTACCCATCCTGCCGGGCGATGGGCCGCTGAGTGGCGAAATCCTCAGCCACGATTTCGTCGAGGCCGCCCTCATGCGACGCGCGGGCTGGAAAGTCTGTCTCGCCCATGATCTGGAGGGCAGTTATGAGGAATGCCCGACGACCATACTCGACTTCGCGCAGCGCGACCAGCGGTGGTGCCAGGGCAATTTGCAGCATATCCGGCTGCTGCTGGCCGAGGGGTTGCACCCGGCGAGCCGTTTGCACTTCGGGATGGGAGCCATGTCGTACCTGGCCTCTCCGCTATGGTTGTCCTTTCTGGTGCTGACGATGCTCGGCGCCATGACCGGAAGCGATGTCTCCGCCGCGACAGTCCATGGTCCCAGCGGCATTCTTCTCTTCCTGGTCACGATGGCGCTGCTGCTCCTGCCGAAAGTGTGGAGCGTTCTGGCGGCGGCACATCAATCCGACACAGCGCCGA
>JBFWYF010001035.1:0-2919 GCA_050186685.1 Pirellulaceae bacterium | reverse complement strand
TGTAGCTCATCAAGACGCCGCCGAAGATGGTGCCATACGGGTTCGTATCCCGCGGCATCATCACGACCTTAATTGCCAGGAACCGTTCCTGCGACATGTGCACGAACCGAAAAGAGAAAGTGTGCCGATCAAGACCGTTCCGGAGGAGTTCCGAAACTCAATCCGCTCGCACCTTTTCTTTTCCCTTCCACCCTCGCAAAACGATGGGGCTAGAGCGCCCTTCTGCTCCCGTTTTCTCGTCTACTCTCGATGATCGGCTCCGCCGAAAAAGTGGAGGCGATGGGAGTCGAACCCACGACCTCAGCATTGCGAACGCTGCGCTCTCCCAATTGAGCTACGCCCCCGAAACACTAGCTGACAAAGTAGTTGCAGCTAGCTCGTCCTTCCACTGGGGCGTATTGTAGTGCCCCCGGCCTTACCTGTCCAGGCACGCTCTCCTGTCGCTGTTTCCCTGTCCCGTCCTGGGGCTCCGCCACCCTTCTGAGCGGGTCTCATTCACGGTAGTTCGGGCGCGCCGCGGGGGGACCAGTTTTTTTGTTCCGTTCAGCGCGAAACCGCCGGGGTGCGGCGGGCCAAACGCAAGAAGAGCAGCTCGATGGCCTGCCGCGCTCGCGCAGGCGACGCATGGGACCCTTTCAGGGCCAGGTCAGTCTCCAAGAGCCACTTGAGGATGTGGCCCGCGCGATCGCGCCCCAGCTGCATCAGCTGCTTTTCGGCCTTCGGCAACACATCGGCCGGCCATTCACGGAAGCCGGCCTGCACCAGGGCCTGCCGCAGCGCGAGCCGCTCGCCACGGCGCTCGGCCCGCTGGTACAGTCTCGTCGCCACGGCGAATCGGCGCAGCGACCAGGAGATCTGCCCAAAGAAGGCCTGAGCGACCTCCCCCGATTGCATGGCGCGGTCCCAATGCCGCAGCGCCTCGGCCGCGTCGCCGCCGGCCGCCGCGTCGCAGATATCCCAGATCGTTTTGGCTCGCCAGCCGCCAATCACTTCCTGGACTAACTCTTCCATGATTCTGCGGCGCTCACCCGCGAACAAGGCGAGCTTCGCGAGTTCCTGGTCCACGATGCCCAGATCGGGGCCGGCCAGTTCCCACAGCAGTCTGGCGGCCGCTGTATCCATGCGGACCTGGTAGGCCTCCTGCGCCCGGGCGCTCAACCACTTGATCAACCGGGGCTCGTCCAGTTGCCCACGACTTCCGGATTTTTGCGGTAAGCGGCAATCGACCTGCAGTCCCTGTTCATTCAGGGCCTGGTACAGCCGGGTATTTGCCGCCCAGCTCTCGACTACCAGCACCAGCACGCTGGTACGCCCCGGACGGGCAACCCACTTCTCCAGTTGAGACCGATGCGCGGTGACAAAGTCATCGGCATCCTCGATGATCACCAGTCGCTTGTGATGACCGCCGAATAGCGACACGGTCGCCAGTTCATCGGCCACGTCCCGCCACTCCGCCGATTCTCCGTCGAAAGTGGACGACGCCGCGTCCATCTCGTCGCCCGCCACGGCAACTCGCAGCTTGTTGCGCACCAGCCGACGCAGAAAAGTCTCCGTCCCGAAGACGGCCACCGCCGCCGGCGGCATCGACGGTTCGGCACTCAGGAACTCGAATGCGTGCTGCGTCCCTGGCATGGCTCGGCAGTTCAGTTCCGACCGCGGGCAGTTTCGTAGGCGGTGATCTTGTCCTCGTGCTGCAACGTCAACGCGATGTCGTCGAGACCATGCAACAGACAATGGCGTCGGAACTCATCGAGTTCGAACGACCAGCTGTGGCCGGACTGATCGGTGATCCGGTTATGTTCGAGATCCACGGTCAGCTCATACCGGTCGTGCTCCCGGCTCAGCTGAAACAGCTGTTCGACGTCACTCTCGCTCAGCTTGATCGGCAGCACGCCGTTCTTGAAACAGTTGTTGTAGAAGATATCCGCAAACGTCGGTGCGATGACAACGCGGATCCCGTAGTTTTCGATAGCCCACACAGCATGCTCGCGGCTCGAGCCACAGCCGAAATTGCGCCGGGCGAGCAGGATTGAGCCGCCGCGCGCCTGCGGCCTGTTCAGCTCGAAATCGGGCACTTCCGTGCCGTCCTCGCGGAACCGCCAATCGAAGAACAGGTATTGGCCGAACCCGGTGCGCTCGATGCGTTTGAGGAATTGCTTGGGAATGATCTGATCGGTGTCGACGTTCGCGCGGTCGAGAGCCACGACGGTCCCGGTATGGCAGGTAAATGGTGTCATAGCGTCAGCTTCGATTCTTTGGCAAGTGAGGCAGGTAAATTCCATGGCGCACAGTTTCGCCCGCGGGTCCCGCGGGGCGGACGGCCTGGCGAGCCGGTCCGCGGCGCGCCAGAGGCCTTCGGGCCGTTCGGCCGCGACGTCAGCGGTAGTCCCATTCGCGCACATCGACAAAATGGCCCGTGACGGCAGCTGCGGCAGCCATGGCGGGCGATACGAGGTGGGTGCGGCCACCTCGACCCTGCCGCCCTTCAAAATTCCGGTTGCTGGTCGAGGCACACCGCTCGCCGGGCTCCAGCTTGTCGGGGTTCATGGCCAGGCACATGCTGCAACCCGCCTCGCGCCAATCGAACCCGGCCTCGCGGAAAACTTTGTCGAGCCCTTCGCTTTCGGCCTGCGCTTTCACCTGGCCACTGCCCGGCACCACCATGGCATGGACCCGACCGGACACCCGATGTCCGCGCACGACGGCGGCCGCTTTCCGCAAATCCTCAATCCGCGAGTTCGTACAGGAGCCGATGAAGACTCGATCGAGCGCAATGTCCTTGATCTCGGTGCCCGGGGTCAGATTCATGTACTCAAGAGCCCGGGAAGCCGTTTTCCGTTCAGCCTCGTCCGCGAACGACGCCGGATCCGGCACGCGCCCCTGCACCGACACGACCTGACCCGGGTTGGTCCCCCAGGT
>JBFWYF010001034.1:0-2920 GCA_050186685.1 Pirellulaceae bacterium | reverse complement strand
GCGCGGATCGCTGCGGCCCCAACGCCAGGTCTGGCTCCCGGGGCACCCGCCGGCAGCGATCTGCGGACGGCGGCCCGTGCGGCTTCCAGCGCCGGGATCCTCCCGCGCGGCGAGCGGCACCTGGCGGTGCCCCGGCCAAGCGCATCACGGCCGGCGGCCGTTCAACCAGAACGGACCGCTGCTTGCGACCACCAAGAACAAGTTCAGCGAGTTTGGGGCGGCGGGCTAACGTCTAGTCTTCTGCTGCGGGCGCCCACAGGAGGAACTGAGCGGCCGCGCCAACGCCTTCCAATATCCAGACGCGGCCGCGACTTCGCAAACCGGAAGCCCGGGGCGCCCGTCTGCCAGCAAGACGGGGTTAGACAACACGGGCATCGTCTGGCTGTGTCGCTTCCTCGTCGTATACAACGTAGCCAGGGGATCGCCGCAGCCCCGGCCACCAACTCGCTGCAGAGCAACTGGCAATCGAGAGTGTCGCGGAGCCGCCGAAGGCCCGCTCGACCGCGGCAGTCTTCGAATCGGCGGCGACCAGCGCCAGTGCCTTCTCGCACGCTTGCGCAGCCGACGAAGCGCGGACAAACCGAGGCGAGTAGAAGCCGCGGCACTGGCCTCCGGAAGCTGTGCGAGCGGGTGGACACTCCCCGTGCACGACCACCGCGAAGAAGGCCATCTTGGCGGGGCCTCGGGAGTATCCCGGCTACCAGCCGCGACGCCCGTCGCGCCGTCGGAACTCGGTCCGCTCCATAAGGGAACCCCGCGGCCAAAGCAGACCGGTTCGGACGGCAAGCCGCTGCACCGCCTCCGGCGAGATCCCATTCGCCTCGACCCAATCACGCCAGCGCGGGACTTGGAAGGACCAGAGGAGCCAGGCCACGGCGGTCCCAGCGAGGAGGCCAACGCCTCCTTGAGGCGACTGAACGACGAACCGGCCGATCAGGAAGCCGCAGGCCATTGCGGCGGCAACAGGGAGTGTGACCATCATGTGCCCGCGGAGCACCGCACCGGTAGCTGTCATGGCGTTCCTCGGGTGGATCCTTGGGTGTTGTCTAACGGATCGCGCTTCTGCTGCGGCGCGCCACTGGATTCTAACACCGACGGCCAGAACCTGGCCGCGCCGTCGGCAGCAAGCGCTGGTTAGACCGCAAACACAAACGTGTTCAGAAGACCGAGCATGAGTGTGCAGGTTAAAGGCCTAGGATACAAACCCATTCCGACGAGCTGTAGAACCGCTCACACTCATCCGAGAGCTGGCAAAGCATCGTGGATATCTCGGTGCGGTGAGATAATACCTGCGCATCAAGACGGGTGCTGTATGTGGCGTCCAGATTGAGGGCCGCGTGAGCTGCCGAAGGATTCAATACCGGCAAGCGCGCTGCTACGTCACGCCACTCGGCAATGACCGCCGTGCCAACATCACGATGCATCTCATTCATGCCGAAGTGGTCATACGCTGGCAGATGCCTCGCCACAATGCCCTCCGCCATGCCGAACGCCCCTTCCCAAATGAATATGAATCCCTTCTGCCAGTGCTGACCATTGTAACGCCCCGGGCCGATCTCCACATAGTCCGTGGAATCCAGCTCATCGGCTTGCCGGCGGATCTCATAGTCCATTGGAATGACGGAACGTAAGTGAAAGGTGTGGAGTTCACCCGGTTTCGTGGACGGGTGGTGATTGGGGACTCAAGCCGCCGCCGCATGGTTCGTCTCAAAGGCAGCGGGTGAAAGGTAGCCGAGGGCGGAGTGACGCCGGCGCGGGTTGTACCAGCCCTCGATGAAGCGAAAGATGGCCGCTCGTGCCTCGGCGTGGGACCGGAGGGTGCGCCGATCCAGCAGCTCGCACTCCAGGGTGGCGAAGAAGCTCTCGCACAGGGCGTTGTCGTAGCAATCTCCGACCGTGCCGCGCGAGGGGCGGACGCCGAGCACCCGGCAGCGATCGCCGAAGGCCAGCGAGGTGTATTGGCAGCCGTGATCCGAGTGGTGAATGACGGCAGTCGGCCGCCGCTGGACCCGCGCCATCTCGAGCGCGGCCAGGACGAGCTCGGTGCGCAGATGCGAGGCCATCGCCCAGCCCACCACGCGGCGACTGAAGGCATCCAGGACGATCGCCAGGAAGAGAAAGCCCGCCCAGGTCGGGACGTACGTGATGTCGGCCACCCAGAGCTCGTTCGGCGCCGCGGCCACGAAGTCCCGCTGGACCAGATCGGGAACCGGGGGCGCCCCGTCCTCACGCCGGGTCGTGGTCACCCAGCGGCGACGGCTCACGCCCACCAAGCCCGCCGCCCGCATCAGCCGCGCCACACGCTTCTGGCCGACGCGGTGGCCCGCCTCCCGCAGATCGTGGAGAATCCGCGGGGCGCCATAGATGCCGTCGGAGGCAGCATGACTGGCTTCAATCGCGACCGTCAGGGTCACATCGCGCACGGCCCGCGCCGACAGGCCCCGCTGACGCCAGGCATAGAACCCGCTGACCGAGAGCCCGAGGACGCGACACATCGTCGCGATGGGGAACGCGGCCTGGTGATCCCTCACGAACCGGAAGCCCCGGAGGTAGGACTCGGAATCGTGCCGGTCTCTCGTGCGAACCAGGCCGTGGCTTTTGCCAAGATCTCCCGCTCCACCTTCAAGCGCCGGTTTTCTCGCCGGAGCTGGTTCAACTCCTCGCGCTCGACGCTCGTCAGGCCCTCAGTCCGCTGCCCGCCATCCCGCTCGGCTTGCTGGACCCAGTTCCGAATGGCCTGCGCGGACGGCTCGAACTCCCGGCTCAGTTCCTCCGGGGTCCGCCCAGCTCGGACCAGCTCGATCAACTGCCGGCGGAACTCCGGCGGGTACACGGAACGGCGCGGTCGCTTCGGTTGGGGCATTCGGGACGCTCCTCTCCCCCTAAGGGTGAAGGGTCCACGAAAGCGGGTCAACTCCAG
>JBFWYF010001033.1:0-2926 GCA_050186685.1 Pirellulaceae bacterium | reverse complement strand
GGACAAGGCAACGATTGGATCGGCGCCGGCGACGGCCGAAACGAAGTCGATGCCGGCGATGGGGACGATACGATCTTCGGAGGTGCCGGGAATGACGCGATCGACGCGGGGAGCGGCGACGACTGGATCCAGGCGGGCGACGGTCGGAACCAGGTCGACGCGGGTAGCGGTGACGACCGAGTCGTCACCGGCTCGGGGCACGACGACATCGACGGCGGCAGCGGCGACGACTGGATCAATGCCGGAGCTGGAAATGACGAGGTCCGAGGCGGAGCCGGAAACGACATTCTGGTCGGCGGCGAGGGCAACGACACGCTGGAAGGGGAGAGCGGACACGATCTGATCGTCGGCGGACTCGGAGCGGACTTCCTGCAGGGTGGCAGCGACGATGATCTCCTGATCGGCGGTACGACCCAGTACGACACCGACACGGCGGCCCTGGATCGGATCCTGAGCGAGTGGAGCCGCAACATTGACTACACCACCCGGGTCAACAACGTGACGCTCGGCCAGGGGAATCTGCAGACCACGGGGCTGCGTTTGGACAACCAGACTGTCTCCGACGATGGCTTGCTGGATACGCTCGAAGGAGAAGCGGGGCGAGACCTGTTCTTCTACAACTACGAAGGGAGCGGAGTGCGCGACCGGGCCGACGACTACCGTTCGTCTGGCGGTCAGTCGGATCGGCGGATTGATACGAATTGACGCGGCTCGCCAGGACAGGACTTCGATTCAGGTAAGACGGCGATGTGCGGTACAACTGCCATGTCGCTTCGCCGGGACCCTCCGGTTAGAATGCCGGGACGAATCGAAGGACGGACCTGATCATGGCGGATACCTGTTCCGTAGCGATCCATCGTTCCACCGGCGGTTGTGTCTTAAGAGTCCACGGTCGGGGTACGTTCCGCGAAAGCCCGGCGGTGCGGGATTTTGTTAGCTGT
Source organism: Pirellulaceae bacterium (assembly GCA_050186685.1). Lineage (GTDB taxonomy): Bacteria > Planctomycetota > Planctomycetia > Pirellulales > Pirellulaceae > CAZFLF01. The sequence goes on along the minus strand of JBFWYF010001033.1, from coordinate 1,985 downwards.
GCCATCGAACGCGGTGCGGACGTCGTGCTGGACATCTCCGAGTGTGAGTTCCTCGACAGCACATTCTTGGGTTGTCTCGTGATCCTGCACGATCGAGCGCGGCGAGGGCAGGGGGCCTTCACGGTCTGCGCGACGGAGTTGGCCAAGGACAAACTACTGCAGAGTATGCGTCTCGACCGTATTCTCCGCGTGGTCCCCACCTGTCCGGACTGCATGGGCCCGCCGGTCCCGTTGAACGTCTCCGAGCTCAATCGCCAGGAGCTAGGACGCCATCTCCTGGAGACCCATCGCAAGCTGGCGGAACTCGGCGGTCCCGCGGCCGACATGTTTCGGGCGATCGTGTCACAACTCGCCCGCGAACTCGATAGCCCGTGACACGCAGGGGACAGGCGTCGTTACAACGTAAGAACGCTTTGTCGCGTATCGAGGCTCGTGCCACGACGTACTTCATGGGAACGCACCGCCTTGGACCTTGGCTGCCTCCGCCTGTGCGCCGCGGCCAGCACGCCCAAGACGCTCAGTAATACGAGCGAACCGGGTTCCGGGACGGAGGCTACCTGGAACCCGTTTATCACAGGGTTTATCAGATTGGCACCGGTACCACCTCCATCAAGCCGAATGAAAATGTCGCCGCCGGTAGCTAGAAATCCAAATTGGGACACCGATACGCTGGCGGGACTCAGGCCAATGGAGGTCTCCACATTCGCAACCGCGAGCAGCTCCCCACTCCCATTGTTGACATAAATATCAAAGGGAAGCGCATTGCTGACACCCCCGGCATCGTGATGAAAACCCGTAAACAAGTAGTTTCCAGCAGTGAGATTGCTCAGCCTGACTGTCAGATCCCCTTGGACGATGCGGACCCGTTCTTCGACCAGGTCTCCCGGAACGGAGCCCACGTCCGCAATCTCACCGACGTAGTCGTCAAAGGTGAAGCCGTTATTCGGGGGAGGTGACGAAAACAACGTCACGCCGATTCCGGCGAAGGTTCTCGAAATGCTGCCCGTGCCGGTGTTCACGAAGTCACTGCGAGAATTGCCACTGAATTGGGGAACTACCGAAAAGTCGAAGTAACCCGTGGCGACGTGGTTTGGAGTATTGCTTCCTACCGAGGGCAAATCGGCTACGCCAAAGTCGACCAAAAGGAGGTCGGCGTGCAAACGAGTGGCGGTGAAACACAGTGTCGCCACGTACGCCACCATGGCGCTGAATCGATTCGAATTCATGGTCCGCCTCGCAAAAGCAACACCGTACTTAGGTGGCAAGGGGCGGTCAAGAATTGGCAAGAGTTCCCGATGCACGGAAGTCTTTTATTCCGCGTAGCGGAACTCGCAAGAGTTCCGGATGCACGGAAGTCTTCCGACGACGCTGTCGCGCCGTCTGGCGACTTCCGCTACGCGTTTTGCAAGGGAATCCAGATCTCGATGCCGGAGCCCTCGTCGCTGAATTCCTCCGTGTAGCGTTCAAAAGTAGGTGCCTCGGTCGCAATCGGCAGACCGGCCTCCGGGACCCACTGGGCCCAGATTTTCTCGAACGTGCCGCCGATTTCGGAGATGTGCCGGCGATGCGGAAACACGACATAGCGCCGCGCGGCCAGTTTCACATGGGTGAACTCCGCAGGCAACTCATCGGTGCTGGTCACTTCTACGCCAGTCAGGTAGTCAAAGCCGCAGTCGCGCCGTTGATTCCAACTGACCCCATAGGTAACCTGATCGACTTGCCCGGGAATCTTCCCCACGTAGGGGACGAACTTCTGCCACTGCGCCGGAATTTGCATGCGTTCGGAAAACTCGTAGCAGTGGTTTAGCCCGGCGATGATCATGTCTCGGCCATTCTCGAACCGAGGCGACTCGAGCCCCAGCACGTGCGCCCGCCCTTTGGCTTCCTGTTCGCGCAACTCCGACGTGAACTCGGGCCCGAAGTCGTCGGCCTCGAACACGGGACGTATCTCCAGCTCGCATTCTTCCGGGTGGGGATTGGGACAG
>JBFWYF010001032.1:0-2930 GCA_050186685.1 Pirellulaceae bacterium | reverse complement strand
CGTCGCTGGCGCTCGTCAGTCGCTGCCGCCAATGGTCGTGATTGATGGCATTGTGGACAAAGACACGCGACTCGCGCACGGCGTCACGAGCCTGCTGGGGCGTGTATTCGGCTGCCTGGTCGAGATCGACCCCGTCAAATCCCGCGTCGGCCGCCATGCGCAGGCGTTCGACCAGCGACAGGTCGCGGCCATCAAGCTTCTTGGTGATCATCCCCAGCTTGCAGGACAACCAGATGCGCTTCCCGGCAGGAGGCGCGACAATCGTATCCGTCGCGGGGGCGGCAACGGCCGTGCTCCCCGGCACCGCGGCGGCCGCACAGGCCCCGGCGGCCAGGAAGGACCGGCGGTCGACACAGAATCGGGAATCCGACATGGCGAGCCTCCTCGGCAGGTTTACAAGGTGCTTGTTGTCGGCTCAATTCAAACGGCTGCCACCGCGGAATTCAACGGCCGGTGAGAGATTTTTCCCGCGCGGTGCTCGCCGCCCGAGCGAATTCACCCGCCAGGAACTTCGACAGCCCTCGCAGGGGAAGACCGATGAACGGAGAACGAATCGCCACGGTTCGCCCCGTGTCCGAGCACGAGGCATCCGAACGCGTGTCCGCTGTCTATGCCGATATTCGACGGACGAAAGGCATCGATTTTATTCCGAACTTCTGGCAGACGCTGGCGACGAACCCGGAACTGCTCGAGTCGGTCTGGGGCCAGTTGAAACGGCTGATGCATCCCGAGTATTGCGGCCGTAACTCGCCTCTCGATCCCCGTACTCGCGAGATCATCGCGCTGGCCGTGTCCGCGACAAACGGGTGCGAGTACTGTGTCAACTCCCACACGGCGGCGCTCATGAAGTTAGGAGTCGACACGGCTGCACTCGGCGAGATCCTGGCCATCGTCGGGCTGTTCAATATGACCAACTCGCTGGCCGACGGCTATCGCGTCGTGCCGGACGTCCTGCCGCCGCAGTGAAAGAACGAACTGAGGCAATGCGTTACTTGAGGAGTCTACGTATGCGACGTTTACCAATCATCGCGGGCCTGGTGGCCGCTATCTCCACACTGGGAAATGCCTGGCTCGCCGAGGCGCAGGCGGAGCTGCGCGCGGGCGCAGCCATTATTGATGTGACTCCCGAGAAGCTGCCCGTACTGGTGAATGGCGGCATGCTGTCTCGATCCGTGGATACGATCAAAACCCGCATGTACGCCCGGGCGATTGTGGTCGACGAGGGAGGTGAACGGCTGGCCATGGTAGTCGTGGACAGCTGCATGATGTCCCGTGACCTTCTGGATGAAGCGAAGCAGTTGGCCGCCCAGCAGACGAAGATCCGGCCGGATCGCATGTTGATCTCCGCAACCCACGCCCATTCGGTTCCTTCGTCCATGGGATGCCTGGGGACGGACGCCGACCCGCAGTATGTCCCCTACCTGCGGCTGAAGCTGGCCGAAGCCATTGCGGCGGCCGAGAAGAACCTGGAACCGGCACGCGTGGGCTGGGCCGTGGCGAACGCAGCGGAGTACACCGCGCTGCGGCGCTGGATTCGACGCCCCGATCGCATCGCCGAAGATCCGTTCGGCAATCCGACAGTCCGCGCCAATATGCATGCCGGACGCGTGTGGGATGACGTGACAGGCGAGTCGGGACCGGAAGACCCCGACCTGTCGATGATCGCATTCCAGTCGGCGGACGGCCACCCGATCGCTGTGCTGGCCAATTTCTCGATGCACTATTTCGGCGATGCGGCCCTAAGCGCCGATTACTTCGGGCTGTTCTGCGAGGGACTCCAGCGTTCGGTCGGCGAGCCGGTCAAGGGCCGCCCGCCGTTCGTCGCCGCCTTATCGCACGGATGCAGCGGGGACATCTGGCGTCGCGACTACACGGTGCCGCCGTCCTCTGCCGGCGCCGATCCCACGATCGAAAGCTACACGGAAGGACTCCTCAAGATTGCCCTCTCGGCTTTCGAGTCGATCCGCTACGAGCCAGGCGCGGGGCTCGCGATGAGCGAGACACGCATGAAATTGAATTACCGGGTGCCCGACAAGCAGCGTCTCGAATGGGCCCGCCGAATCGTGGATGCCATGGGGAACCGGCCGCCGAAGGATACGACGGAAGTCTATGCGCGCGAGCAGATACTGCTCGACGAACGGCAATCCACGCAGGTGGTCGTCCAGGCACTGCGGATCGGCGACATCGCCATCGCCACCACGCCCAACGAGACGTATGCCTTGACGGGTCTGAAGCTGAAACTTCAGAGCCCGTTGCCGAAGACGATGGTGATTGAGCTCGCCAACGGCGGGGACGGGTACATTCCTCCTCCGGAACAGCATCTGCTGGGTGGTTACAACACCTGGCCAGCGCGGTCCGCTGGCCTGGAAGTGCAGGCCGAGCGAAAGATTGTCGCCGCGGCCCTCGAGCAATTGGAGCGGGTGGCGGCGCAGCCGCGTCGGCCGTACCAGGCCAGCCAGGGGCCTGCGGCCCAAGCGCTGCTCACGGCGCGACCGATCGCGTACTGGCGGCTTGATGAGCTCGCGGGCCCCCGCGCCCGAGACCTGGGGGGTCGCCATCGGGATGCGTTCTATGAACCGGGAGTCGTATTCTTCCTGGCGGGCCCCCATACCAATCGGTTCTCGGACGTCGCGACGCAGCCCGGAGACCTGAATCGCGCGGCGCACTTCGCCGGCGGCCGCCTCGACGCCCGCCTGCCGGAACTGGGTGACCACTACTCGGTTTCTCTCTGGTTTTGGAACGGGATGCCGCTCGAAGGCCGCCCGATGGCCGGCTGGATCATGTCGCGGGGCCATGACCACGGGCTGGACGCCCACGGCGATCATGTAGGATTGGGCGGTACCACGCATCCGGGAAGACTCGTGTTCCAGCACGGGGATGGGACCGATGCCGCGGCCACGGTGGCGGGACGAACTGCGATCGAACGGTGG
>JBFWYF010001031.1:0-2937 GCA_050186685.1 Pirellulaceae bacterium | reverse complement strand
CTCATCGGACGACCGGCTGCTGTTCACCCACCTCGGGCGGTGGCCGAAAATGGCGGACCCGGGAACCGCCAAGTACAAGATGTGCAGCGTCCGCGACCGGCGCTGGCATCTGGTATCGGATACAGGCGGCTCGACCCCTTCTTGGAAGTTGTTTGACGTCGCCTCGGATTATGGCGAAACGACCGACGTAATCGCCCAGCACCCCGAGATCGCTGCGCGCCTGCGGCAGGCGTACGACCGTTGGTGGGACGACGTGCAACCGATGCTTGTGAACGAGCGGGCCGTAGGGCCTCGATTCAATCCGTTTAAGGAGCGATTCTGGCGGCAGTTTGGTGGAGAACCCTCCGCCGAGGATCTGCGTTTGATGGATCCGCAGCGATCGTTCGATCCGCCCCGAGGAAAGGCCAAAGGGGGCAAACAGAAGAAGCAAAAGGCGTGAACCAGCCGTTGCGAGCCGACCAGCAGGGTCACCCGCGAACCGCTAGAATCACGGCATGTTACTGGCTGCAGAGAATATTCGGAAATACTACGGTCCCGAGCCCGTGCTGCTCGCTGTCTCGTTCGAGATCCGCGCGGGCGACAAGATCGGGCTCGTCGGCCCGAATGGGACCGGCAAATCGACGTTGCTCCGTATCCTGGCGGGGGCTGAAGAGCAAGATGCCGGTCATCTCGATCAGGCTAATTCCGTGCGGATTGGCTATCTCGAGCAACAACCGCGATTCACACCGGGCCGGACCACATGGGATGAGGCGGCCACGGCGCTCGACGATGTGCGCCAGCTGGTTGCGGAAGTCGAGCAGCTCTCCCACCAGATGGCGGCCACCAGCGACTCGGCGGAACATCGTCGGCTGGGCGAGCGGCTCGAGCGGCTCCAGCACGAATTGCAGCTGCGCGACGGCTACCGGATCGACGAACGTATTCAGCGCGTCCTGTCGGGGCTGGGCTTTTCCACCACGAGTTTTCAGCAGCCAGTCGAGCAGCTCAGTGGCGGCCAGCAGAACCGCCTGTTGCTGGCCAAACTGCTCCTCGCCGAGCCCGACCTGATGCTGATGGACGAGCCCTCAAACCACCTCGATATCGATGCGACGGAGTGGCTGGAAGAGTTCCTCGCGGCATCTCGTTGCGCCGTGCTGGTGGTCAGTCACGACCGGTATCTGCTCGACAAAGTCACGCACCGCACTCTCGAGCTGTTTCGCGGCACGGTCGATTCCTACGTCGGCAACTTCTCGGCCTATGTCCGACAAAAAGCGGAACGACTTGAGGTGCAGCGGCGGACTTACGAAAAACAGCGGGCCGAGATCGAGAAAATGGAAGACTTCGTCCGGCGGTACCACTATGGCCAGCGCCACGCGCAGGCCGAAGACCGCCGCAAGAAGCTCGAACGGATCGAACTGGTCGAACCGCCCCGCGAGATCGCCAGCCCGCCCATGGGATTCCCGCCTGCTTCCCGCACCGGCGATATCGTGCTGCGCGTCGAGCGGCTGAGCAAGGCCTACGACCGGCCATTGTTTCGTGACTTGAGCCTCGACATGCTCCGAGGGGAAAAGTGGGGCATCGTGGGTCCCAACGGATCCGGCAAGACCACGCTGCTCCGCTGCCTGCTCGGGCGCGTGACGCCGGACGCAGGACGGATTGTCATCGGTGCCGGTGTGAAAATCGCGTACTTCGACCAGCAACTGGCTGACCTGGATGACGGCACGGTCGTCGTCGAAGCGGTCCGGCCCGATCACAAGGAATTCATTGAACAGCAGCGGCGCGATTTGCTCGCCCGCTTCGGCGTCACGGGCGACATGGTGTTTCAGCAGGTTGGCAGCCTGAGCGGTGGCGAACGCAACCGGGTGGCACTGGCGCGGCTCGCCGCGCTCGACGCCAACTTCCTGATTCTCGACGAGCCCACGAACCATTTGGATCTTTGGGCGCGCGGGGCTCTCGAAGCGGCTCTCCGTGAATTCTCGGGCACGGTGCTCTTTGTCAGCCACGACCGCTACTTCGTGAACCGCGTGGCGGACCACATGCTTGTCGCGACCCCGCAGGGGTTTCGGGTCATCGCGGGAAACTACGAGACCTATCTGCACTTTGTTCGCCAGGGACTCGAATCCGATCATCGGGCTTCCGCCAAGGCGACGCCGGAACGCAAAACCGACTCCGCCGCTTCCGCGTCCAACCGGACCGCGTCTCCCGACAAGCCGGTTCGGCGCAAGCGCAAGTATCCGTACCGCAAGGTCGCCGAGCTTGAACAGGAGATCCACGATCTGGAACAGAAGATTGGCGAGTTGCATACGCTGCTCGCCTCACCGGAGGTCCTCCGCGACGGCGCTCGGGTGCGGCAGCTGAAGGCAGAGCTGGCCGAGACGCAGGATCTGCTACCGTCGCTTTACGAGCACTGGGAAGAAGCCGTCGAGCTGAATTGATGCGCCCCCTTTCGCTACGAATCGCAGAGTGCCGCACCGAGCAGCCGATGGAACTGATAGCCGGCGGCTTCCCGACGGACACTGAACCGTCCCGTGCAGTACGACTGACTCGCCAATCCCCGCTGAACCTCTTCACACACGGACACGTCTTCCAGTTGCACGTCATGGGCAACTGCCATGCTGTCGGCCATGAACTTCTCGGCTTCGCTTCCCTCGGTCGCCGCGAAATAGAACTCGAAGATCACGCGGCACCGGTCCGGCCCGAGAGGTAACACCTGATTCGTATCCATGACTCCGGCGTACACGTTGATCATGAAGTTGGGATAGACCCACCAGTAGTAAGCGTGCGTGCCGCCGCGCACCGACTGGACGGTGTCGAGCTCATGCGGCTGCGCTGGCCGCAAAGGACTGATCTGCACCGAGGTCGTCCGAAAGACGTTGGTACGATACTGGGCATAATTCTGCACGCCCGCGAGTCCAGGGTGTACCGTGTTGACGTGGTATCCGCCGTCCAGGTAGTTATCGA
>JBFWYF010001030.1:0-2948 GCA_050186685.1 Pirellulaceae bacterium | reverse complement strand
CGGTCCCCTTCGAAACGCGCGACAAGCAAGATGCGCGCACTCGCCCTCCGACGCATCTGCCCATTCAGTCCATGCCCGCGGCAATCGATGTCACCCGAGACCCCAGCCGCTCGTTGTACGACGTCTTTGCTTGACCACGCCCAACATGCCGTGCTATACGTAAGGCAACCAGGGCCAGACTCGGATACAGAGAACCGGCGGTATTGGTGGGATCGAACACTGCAGGAATAACACTGCAGGAATCGCACGTTGCTGGAATGGAGTACCGCCGACAGGTTCATCCGCGCCGAGATTGATCTGCTGCACAAGGGGAGGGTGTGTGCTGGGAACACACCCTGATTCTCAAAGGGTCGGCATCCGTTGGTGATCGGCACAAGGACCGTCTGACTTCCGTTGGGCTCGCAGGGTCCGCCGGGAGAGGGTCGAGCCCTCGTCCCACTGCCGAGTCACTCCTGAGCACACCGCACTCGGCCAGCACGGTGTGTTGACAGCGCTCGCCCACTCCAGCCGCTCTCCGCCCCCTGGGGCATCGCGCGCGGCTGGACCCAATCGCTTGATGCACGGTCAGGGGCTTGGTATCGCAGAACGCACGGGGAAGGAAACATATGAAGGTCACCATGGCTCGCTTAGCAGTTGGATTCGTTCTTTGTGGCGCCGCGGTCTGGTTCGCCCCCGCCACGGGATCACTCGCCGGCCGGGCCCAGGCCCAGGAGCCGAACCGGGACGATCCGTTCGACAACTCACGTCCCAGCGACAAACCCGCGGCGCCGGAGGCCAGTCGAAAGCAGACGGCCCCCGTACCCGGCTTGGGAGCATTGGCATTGCCCCCGGATGATGCTTCGACGGCGATCGAATGTAAGCTCGCCCGGAGGCAGCCCGCCAAGTACGAGGACGTGCCGCTGGAAGAAGTGCTCCGCGACGTCTCGCAGCGTTACGGCTTTGACTTCTTCGTGCGGCGCGGCGCGCTCGAAGACAGCGGAATCTCGCTCGATCAGCCCGTAACCCTGCAACTCGCGTCCGTCACCGGCCGAGTTCTGCTCGATCTCTTGCTCGCAGACCATGACCTCGTGCATACGATTCATGACGGTTTCGTCGTCATCACGACCGAAGACGACATCGAGTCCTATTTCGTCGAGACGCGTGTCTACGATTGCACAGCGCTCCGGGACGCGGCGAGATCCTTGCCCGGTGCGTCGATAGGGGCCGGGAAGATGCCGGGCAAGATGGGGATGGGAGTGGTCGGCATGCCTGGCATGGGTGACATGTCCGGCATGGGTGGCATGCCTGGCATGGGCATGGGAGGAGGGATGGGCATGGAAGGAGGGATGGGCCCGCACGAGAAGTTTGAGTCGTCCGCCAGCAGTCTGGTCGACCTCATCCAAACGACGATCTCTCCCCAAACCTGGCAAGCCATGGGAGGTGCCTCGTCGATCGCGCTGTGGAATGACCGCGCGCTCGTGGTTCGTACGACGCCGCTGGTCCACCGCGAATTGTCCAAATTACTGCGGGAGTTACAGGCCATGCAGCCCGTGTCGGCAAAGGCTGGAGGAGTCTTCTGACATAGCAGCGGCAGGTGTGGCACTGGCTCCGCCAGTGATTTTCCTCAGGCCCCTGGGCCCACCACCTCCCGGCGACGCCACACACTGGCAGAGCCGGCAGGTGTGGCACTGGCTCCGCCAGTGATTTTCCTCAGGCCCCTGGGCCCACCACCTCCCGGCGAGGCCACACACTGGCAGAGCCAGTGCCACACCTGGTTATATTGCCGGGGCGGCAAACCAATGTGCACTAGCGTGCCTGCAAGACGCGGCCCTTCAAGGCGTCGCAGAGCGGGTCATCTTTCTCGCCACAGAACCCCAGGTGGAGATGGCGGCGCCATCCTTCGGCGTACTCGAACAGGCCTGACATCCGACCGCATTCCTCGTCCAGCTCTCGCAGCGTCTGCAGATACGAATCCTGACCCTGGCTCTGGTCGAGCCACGTCTTCTGCGTGGCATGCTTGCCAAGCATCTGCACCTTGCGATCCACCACCGACGTCACATCCACAAAGAAGTCGGGTTCCACGATGCGACGCAGAGGGTCGCGGTGGGAATAAGGCTGAGCGTGGTAGACCGTCACCTTGTTCAACACCGCATCGCGCGGAGGCTGCACCGGAAAGTTTGGCATGCAGCGAGCGAACGCGGCGGTCACCGCCAGCCGGCAGGTGTTCATGTGGTCCTCCATGTAGTCGCTGGGCGAATGCGTCAACAGGATGTCAGGAGCCACTTCCCGCATCACGGAGGACAGCTTCAACAAAGTCGGTCGGTCGTAGAAAATCTCGAGGTCCGGGCAGATCGGCGGGTGAAAGACGGCTCCGAGATAGTCCGCAGCCGCGCGCGCCTCTTCCAGCCGCAGGCGGGCAATCGTATCCACGTCAAATTCCGTCGTGCCGCAGCACCCGTCGGCGACGTTCATGTAGTGCAGCGTGTACCCGGCGTCCTTCAGCATCATCATGGTCCCGGCCATGAAAAACTCGATGTCGTCAGGGTGCGCGGCGATTGCGAAGGCAACAGGCATGGTCAATGCATCTCCACAGCACAAGTACCGATTCCGCCTCGATAGTAATTGAACTGCACGTTCGGATGGTCCGCCAGCAGCGACATGGGCACCGCCGAGTCTGGAATCCGCTTGGCAATCATCAGGGCCGTCAGACGCTGCCCAAACGGGTTATCGTGACTGCCGGCGTGCCAGATCGAAACCTTTTCCGCCTGCCAGGTTTCGGCCGGTCCAACCGAAATCGCCTGAGTGGGCACGCCTGTCACGACTCCGCCACCCGACGTGCGAGCGTTCTGAATGATTGTCATCGGATGCAGATCGACGATCCGCGTCGCGAGCTTCCGATACTCGGCCGGCGGCGGGGGTTCCTTGTCCCACGGTGCCTTGCGGGGCGGCGGGTCGTTAAAGGCCCAGTG
>JBFWYF010001029.1:0-2952 GCA_050186685.1 Pirellulaceae bacterium | reverse complement strand
GCAGTTCGCCGGACCGATCAAGGCCATCCACGTGTTGCGCGGCGGACGATCCGCGCTCGTGACCGACGGCGCGACGCTGGTGGAGTTTGATTTCACGAAAGCGGAAGCTCGGCGGCAGAGGCCGCTGGCCCGCTCGTGGGCGTCAGGTCAGTCCGCCGCCATTTCACCGGACGGGGAACTGGTCGCCATCGGGGATTCTTACAACATTCACGTTTGGAACGCCGAGACCGGCCAGGAGTTGCCGCCGCTGGTCGGCAACGAGATCGCGTGGTCGATGGCCTTCACGCCCGACAGTACCCGCTTGCTCAGCGGAGGGTCGTCGCGAGTAAACGTTTGGGAAGTGCGCAAAGCCAGGCGGATCCATGCCCAGTCGACCGCGGGTGGCTCGACCACGATCAAGGCGCTGGCCATATCGCCGGATGGCAAGCTCTATGCCGCCGGTGGCGCGCCATTCGACCACCTGCAGGTCTTCACGACGCCGCGATAGACACGCGTACCGAGCCCGACGCTTCTTCGTGGACCGCGACGTGAATATCCAGAAAGCTGTGCAGGATCTCGATATGCGTTCGCGCGTGAGACGAGAGATGGCTCGCGCGGAACTCGCTGCTCCCTCCGCCCTGATGAGCCCCGATGCTCAGTGGCAGCAGCAACTGGTCGGCCAGATACTCGCCGACCGGCGCATCGGCGTTCAGGTATTTCCGCACCTGCTCGGCCACGCCGCCCGCAACCCGCTCGGCGGAAACACCCCGCTGCCCGAAACCGACGAACACCTCCGTCACTCCGCCTCGTCGCAGCTCGACGAGAACGGCATTGCCGGGACCGTCGGACTGGTCAGTCGTTTCCACCACACACTGGCCGGCGTCCCAGCCGAGCGTGCTTAGGACCGTCTGGCACTCGCGCCGGCCGATATGCTCCGGCAAATGCGCGAGCAGCACGCGCACCCTGCCGGGTAAAACCGGGTCGCTGGCAAGCAGGGACAAGCCGCCACTCAAGCGGCTGGGCACAATGCCGACTCGGATGCGTCCGCCCCCTGCTGGAAAAAAACCGAATCGTTCGAGCTTCAGATCGACCTGCGGACCCAGTTGGGCCAGCAGGGGGAGAAAGGTACGCTGCAGAAAATCGACAGGAGGCGCCCAGGGATTATGCGTGCCTCCCACGAGCACCAGTTGAGAAGGCGCGTCGGTCACCATCAACGCGGGCAGCAGCGTCTGGAGCACGAGCGTCGTACTGCCAGCGGAACCCACGTCGAACGTGTAGTTACCGGCCCGTACGGGCCCGGGCGCAAACCGGAGTTCACTCGATCGCAGCACGGCACCCTCGACACGGGCCGCAGAGATCTCGGCCGCTGCGTGCACCGCCGTCAGATGCTGCCTCAACAGTCCCGCTTTCGATCGTCCCGCGCGAATCCGGCGGATTCGGATCGGACGCCCGGTGACCAGCGACAGAGAGATCGCCGAGCGGACGATCTGACCGCCTCCCTCGCCCTGCGCCCCGTCGATGTCCAGGTGTCCTGCTGCGCTCATGAACTGCTTCTCTCTCTCACGTGGACCCTATCCAGTGCGTAGCCACAAGACGGCGGCGCTCGACCAGTAGAACAAGGTATATCCGGCGACACAGCATGCCGGTGAAGCAATCGCAAAGCGCCAGCCCGAAGGGTGCCGCAGCAGCCAGCGTTGAGCCAGCAGGCAGGGCAGGGCGGCGCCGAATCCCGCCAGGAAGACCCATTCGAAGACCAGGCTGAATCGGCGGCACGCCAGGTAATAGGCGAAGCAGGTGGCCACGAATAAGGCGAGGGTCAGTACGGCCGCAAACCGTCTTGGTCCATCGGACTCTTCGCTGTGCCGACGGGGCAAGCTGAGCAGCGCGAACTGGAATGCAGCGAACAGGCACACGTGCCAGGTGAACACAAAATCCCCCCGCCAGCGGCTGAACAGGGAGGTGCCGGCCGCACCCAGCACGAAGAGCAGACCCTGGGCGGTGGCCGCCGCGATCCGCCGGCGACTGTGGCCGCGCGCCACGACGCCTGCGATGACGGCGCCGAGCAGCGCAGGCCCGAAGATCCCCAGGAGCGATATCCAGTACCAGTCATACAACCAACTCATGCTGGGTGGATCAAACGCGTACTCAGGTTCCACTCCCAACACCTGGGCCGTCCAATCCACGTACACCTGCTGAGGGATTTCGCCGGTCCGCATCGGCGGACGCGGCAGCCGGTCCGGGGTGAGCCAGTCGGATCGGCCCAGGTACACGCAGGCGACACGCGTCTGGTTGCGTACGTATACCCGGCCTCGATGCAGCGCCGGGGGAGTCCATACGATCTCACCGCCCAGCACGGAAGTTCTTGCCAGTTCTTCATACCGGTCCGTCCTGGCCCGCGCCAGGATCAACTCCCCCGTGTCGTTGAACAGGATCAGCTTGCCGTCCGCGGCCAAGACGCTGGCGTGACCGATCCGTCCCGGTTCCGACCCGGCCGCCGGGGACTCGGCCTGGTACGGGCGCCGATCTGCCAGGGCGGGCACCGACCAGTGCTCGTCACCGGTCAGGAAGTCGAGACAACGAAAGTGACCGCGTGTCGGGCGGTGCGTCTTGGCCTGGGCATCCACGACGTCGAAGCCGTACAACGCGTCGTTCACCAGGACACTCGACAGAATGTCGTTGGACATACCCGCCCGGTCCCAGACCGTGCGCAGCCGAGGAGACATGCTCGGATCAAGCTCATACAAACGGGACCCTCCGCGGAACGGGCCCGAGACCCACAGGTAGGGTTCGCGATAGATCGGCCACGCCGAGTGCTCGTCGTAACCCGATGACAACGGGGTCCGCCAGCGAGGACGGCCGGTCGTCAGCTCGCAGATGACCAGCGCGTTCTGGAGATACCCGACTACGAGTGTCTGCCCATCCAAGGAAATTGGATATGCGGGCGTGTAACTGGCCGCGTCGTCTCCGGAACGC
>JBFWYF010001028.1:0-2960 GCA_050186685.1 Pirellulaceae bacterium | reverse complement strand
CGCGCGGGCCAGCGAAATATTCTTGATCCAGATATGCGGGAACCCCGCCGCCGTCGCGCCACCGAGCGCAGCGGCCCCCTTCAGAAAGTCCCTTCTGCGAATGCCACCCATCGTCCGCTCTCCCTTGTCGTTCGGCCAAAACAAAAAACCCCGTGTCGGCCACTTTCGTGGTCGTCACGGGGGCGCCCTTGCCCAATATTTTGTCAGGCGGCACCGCTGCCGCCGTTTCCCGCACCGGGAAACTTGATGATTCAGTTAGCCGAGAATTTCGTGCGAGTCAACGATCGCCGCCGCTACCGCGCTGATCGAAACCCGCCGGGCCATCGCCTGGCGACGGAGGAAGTTGTACGCCTCGTCCTCGCGCAGGCTCCGCGAGTTCATGAGAATCGCCTTCGCCCGTTCGACGCTACGCATGGCACGCAGATTCTCGTCCAGCTTCTCGATTCGACTGCGCAGCCGCTGCTCGTAGAGGAAGTGGCTGCGCGCCATTACCAAGCTCGTCAGGATCCCGTAGGTCGTGAATGGCTTGTGCAGCACGGCGTCGGGTGCGCAGTCGCGCAAGGCGGCGAGGTCCGGCGGCGGCGCCAGCGGGATGAGCGTTACCAGGGCGGCCTTCGGCTCGCCGGGAATCCAGGGTATCCGGTCGGCAAGTCCGGGGACGAAGTCGGAGAAGATGACATCGGCATCTTCCGGCAGGCGATCGGGGACCGGCCAAAGATGGCGTACTTTCGCCCGCACGCGCTGTAGCTCGCGGATCAGCAGTTCGCCGTCCTCGTCGCGGCGGGTCGCCACGATCAGGTCGAGGTTCCCCAGTTCCATCATCAGGGACCGGCCGTTCCGAGGCTGCCCTCTCCCGGCCTTGAACGTCTCGGACATGCCCCAGCCCTATCCGCCGCGCGTCGCCCGGCCATAGCCGATCAGGTATGGATCGGCGCCCACCGGCGAGAGCGACTGCTGCAAGATGTCGAACTGCCCCCAGCGATTGGCCCGGCCGATTCGAGTCCAGAGATCCGTATGGCTGCAGGCCGGGTTGATCGCGACATGCCCCTGCGGCGCCTCGAACTCGCTGCCCAGCACCATCGGTCGCAGAACGTCGGTTTCCATGGAGTTCGTCCGCTCTAGCGCCTTGGCGAACACGTGGACCTGGAAATAGGCGGCCTCGACGCACATGTTGGTCGGCTCGTCATTGCCGTAGCGCCGCTTGTAGCGGGCCACGAAGGAGGAGTTGCGCTCGTTCTCGACGCACTCGAAGTACGGGGCCGCAGTTATGTGCCCCTCGCCCACGTCGAAGCCCATCGCCCGGACCTCCGCTTCAGTGGTGGTGAGGCTGGCGATCGGCATCAGCCGCGGATCAAACCCGGCATCGGCATAGCTCTGATAGAGATAAATCGTGGAATCTCCAACCACGGTCGAGAAGATGACGTCGGGCTGGAGCCGATTGATGTCCCGCATGATTGGCGCGAAATCGCGCCGCTGCGCGCGCAGGCTCAAATAGGTCTCGCCCACCACTTCGCCACCGTTGCCGTGCAGAAGCTCGCGCATGATGCGGTTGGACTCGCGCGGATACACGTAGTCCGAACCGACGAAGTAGAACCGCGTGCCGTAGTTCTCCATGAGAAAGCTGCACAGGGCGACGCTGTTTTGATTGGGCGCGGCGCCGGTGTAGATGATGTTCTGGGAGAACTCGAAGCCCTCGTAGAGAGTCGGATACCACAGCAGGCCGTTTAGCCGTTCAACGACGGGCAGCACCGCCTTTCGGCTGCTCGAGGTGTAGCACCCGAAGATTGTCGACACCCCGTGCTCGATCATCAGGCGCTTTGCACCATAGCCGAACGCGGCCGATTCCGACCCCGGATCGAAGACCATCGGCACGAGCTCGCGCCCGTTGATGCCACCGGCGGCATTGATCTCGTCGATGGCGATCAGCGTACCGCGCAACTGGGTCTCCTCGATCACGGCCATGAAGCCGGACTTCGAGAAGATCACACCCACCCGCCACGGCTCCGATGTCTGGCCACGGTGAGCCAGCATGGCAGCCTCTCCCTGCTCCCGACAACGTTGGGCGTTCCGCCTCTTCAGTTGGGGCCCTCCTGTAGGACCACCTTCACTCTGACGGCAATTTCCTCGACAGGCAAGAAAGAGTCGGATCAAGGCCAGGGACGGAAACTATATTACCGTTTCTGATTGCCACCAAGTGGGCCTCCCTGGTGGTTCAGAGGCAGAGCGGACTCCACCGGTCGCTGGATCAGGCCAGAGGCTCATGTCCGCGCACCCTCATCAGTTAGGCGCCGTATTGGCCTTGTCCTTTGCGGCCTGTTCGAGCGGGGTGCGCAAACGCAGGACGCCAGCCAGGCGGCTGGCTTGGCCGGGGTTCCCGGTCCGGTCGGGAAGGTCGGCAAACACCTATGCCGCGCAGTACGGCGCAAGAATTTCAACTCCCGCTGAAGCCAGCCAGAAACAAGCAATCCCTAAGGTCAAACGATTTGGCCCGCGAGGCAGAGTCTGGGCCGAAGCTATGCGCGACCTGACGTGGGGCGGGGCGGCGTGGCTGGCACCGGGGACGCAAGGACTGATGCCCGGGAGAGTTGGAGGCCGGTTTCCGCACCCGAACCGCACCCTGCCCTGTGCGCGACATTTCCGACTGCCTGTCCTGAAAGGCCGTGCCTCGAGCTCTGAAAAACCCAGTGCGGCCATCCTCCCAGATGTTCGTCAGTCAGGAAGCTCGAGAGGACAACTCATGTGCTGGACCCCAATTCATACATGCCGGCTTGACTGTCTCTTGCCGGCTGGGAGCTAAGGGCATCCCGGCTCATAGGTCGGCCACGACCTGCTTCAGAAGGTCCCGGACTTCATTGGCGATGGGGGCCAGCTTCGTGTTGCTGACAGCCCCCATCGAGGCCACCGGATCGACCGCAGCAACCTCCACTCGCCCCCCACCGACTTCCTGCACGACGACATTG
>JBFWYF010001027.1:0-2963 GCA_050186685.1 Pirellulaceae bacterium | reverse complement strand
ACGCTACCATCGCCAACCGGATGTCCGGCGACGGGCGGATGGCGCAGCAGCGCGACCTGGTGGCCCACCAACTGGGACATCATATCTTGACGGGACAGCCCGCGCGGGTGGAGCACGCCCTCCGTGAGTTCCCCGAACTGGCCGCGCGTCCGGAGGACGTCGTCGAGCTGATCGTGGCGGAATGGGAAGCTCGGCGGCAGCACGGCGAGGCCGTCCGGTTGAGTGAATACTTCGATCGGTTTTCGGCAGAACGAGCGGCGCTCGAACAGCGGCTGCAGCGGGATGGCTACGACGGATTGTCCCCCACTTCACGCAGTCTGCCGTGTCCGCAATGCCGACACCCGGTCGCCGTTCCGGATCGGGCGGATCCGCGCGAGGCGAATTGTCCCTCTTGCGGCACGGCGTTTCAGACCGATCGCCAACTGCAACTGAGCTGGGCTCCCGGCCAACTGCCCAAGCTGGGTCGATTCCAGTTGCAGCACGCGGTGGGACGGGGTGCCTTTGGGACCGTCTATCGAGCCATCGATACGCAACTGGGCCGCACGGTAGCGGTCAAGGTACCTCGCAGTGGCACGTTTATTGGCCGGGATGACGAAGAACGATTCGCTCGCGAAGCACGCAACGCGGCAAAATTGAAGCATCCCAACATTGTCAGCGTCTATGAGGTAGGGCAGGGCGACGGATTTCCGTTCATTGTCACCGAGTTTGTCGAAGGCGTGACACTCGGGGATGCGTTTTCGGCCTACCAGTTCACCCACGCGGAATCGGCCGAGATCGCTGCGGAACTGGCCGACGCGCTTGACCATTCGCACCAGCAAGGAGTCGTCCATCGCGACGTCAAACCTTCGAACGTGATGCTCGAGATCCGCGGTACCGCGTCGACAAGCGACAGCGGACGGCGCAGCAGTAACAGCTCGCAGAGTCGCTACCGCCCGCGGCTGACCGATTTCGGTCTGGCGCGGCGCGACGACGGGGACGCCACGATGACCAGCGACGGCCAGGTCGTCGGCACACCGGCGTACATGAGTCCGGAGCAGGCCCGGGGAGAGAGCGACCGAGTGGATGGCCGCAGCGACGTTTATAGCCTGGGATGCGTCTTGTATCAGATGCTGACCCGCGAACTCCCGTTTCGGGGGCATGGACGCATGGTGCTGCACCAGGTGATCCATGACGAGCCGCGGGCGCCGCGGCAGTTGGACGACTCCGTCCCGAGGGATCTGGAGACGATTTGCCTGCGTTGCCTGGAGAAAGACCCGAGCCGGCGGTATCCGACGGCGGGCGAATTGGCCGAAGACCTCCGCCGCTACCAGCGCGGTGAACCGATCGTGGCACGATCGGTAGGCCGCCTGGAACGGGCGTGGCGCTGGTGTCGTCGGCACCCGGCGGTGGCCAGCCTGACCGCCGTAGTGGCCACCTTGCTGCTGTCGATCTCCGTGATTTCGACCAGCGCCGCCTGGCGGCTGGCCGAACTGCGAACAGCGGCCGTCCTGGCCGGGCGGCAAGCGCAGGCCAGCGCGGCACGGGAACGCGACGAGCGGCTGCGTGCGGAAGCGGCCGAAGCGCAGGCTCAACAGGAAACCGAGCGCGCCAACCAGGAAGCCGCCTCGGCGCGACAGGTCGCGGACTTCCTGGTCCATGTCTTCCAGTCATCCGACCCGCTGGGCCTGGAAGGAACGGGGTTTGCCGCCGCGCCGCAGGCACATTCCACGCTCCTCGCCCGCGACGTGCTGCAGCTCGGCGCGCGGCGCATTCAGACCGAGTTCACCGAGCCGACGCTCCTGAAAGCCGAACTGCTCGACGTCGTCGGCTTTGTCTGCTGTAACCTCGGCATGTTCACGGAGGCAAGACCCCTGCTCGAAGAGTCGCTCAGTATCCGCGAACGGCTGCTCCCGCCCGATCACCCGAAGCTCGGGCTGAGCTTGTTCCACGTCGGCTGGTTGTACCAGGACCTGACGGATTACCCGGGAGCCGAATCGCGGTATCGGCGCGCGCTCGAGCTGAGACAAAAACAGTTCGGAGCCGATAGTCTCGAGGTGGCAGAGGTCAAGTTCCGCATGGCCTGGCTGGCTCTCGAACTGCTCCAGCATGCGGAGTCGGAGAACCTGTTCAGGGAAGTACTCGCGATCCGGCGCCGGAAGCTGCCCCCGGATCACCGGGACATTGCCATCGCCGAATCAGGGCTGGCCACCACCCTGATGAGCAGCGGCAAAATGCTGGAGGCATTCACGATCGCTCTCAGCAATATGCGGAATCCATCTGACGCTGTCCTGGCAGCGAATCAGTACGTAATGGCTTCGACCTATCGACGGTCGCGCGACCTCGAGCGTTCCGACCAGGCGTATCAAAAGAGTATTGAAAGCTTGGAAAAGTGCGTGGGGCGTAACCATCCGGTAATGATGCTGCTGCTGGGCGATTACGCGGGCATGTTGCGGGAAAAGGGAGATTTGCCCCGTGCGGAAGCGATAATCCAGGAAGCACTGGAAATCGGGCATCGCACGCTGCCGAACCACCCGCGCGTAATCGAGGCCGAGCGTCTCTATGCGGACGCGCTGGTCGGCGGGGGCCGTGCCGAGGACGCATTGCCGCGGTATGATCAGGCCTTGCGATCTCTGCGGACGCGGCCGCAACCTGCCACCCGAGAACTGGTCGACCTGCTTCGTGCCAAAGCTCGGGCGTTACGGCAACTGGATCGCACGGACGCCTGTCTCGACACGGTCCGGGAAGCGATCGACCTCGTCATCGAGGACGCCGATCGCGGGCTGGCCTACGAGCTAGTCCACGAAGCAGCGGATATCGCGCTGGCCGCCCAGCGTTATTCCCGGGCCGTGGATATCCTCGCACCGACGGTTGCTCGTTTCGCCGCAGGGGCGAGCGATAGCGAGGCGCCGCCTCTCAGCGAGCTGCGTGCGAAACTGGGCCGCTGTCGGTTCCTGAACGGCGAGGCGGACCAGGGAGAATCCGAA
>JBFWYF010001026.1:0-2965 GCA_050186685.1 Pirellulaceae bacterium | reverse complement strand
AGCCCCTTTCGCCAGAATGGGGGACCGTCGATCGCGAGTCGTCCGCTGCTCCCCCACGCTCTGGCGAGCGTGGCAACGGCCTCGCCGACACTACGTCGTTAGCGTCTTGCTCTTTTCTCGTTCGCCCGGCGCCCGCCCCCGTGACAACAACGCCGCGACTTTGCGCTGCAGGACGTCCGGTTGATATGGCACCACGAGAAAATCAGCCGCACCTGCTTTGTGGGCCTCCGTGACGCGGTCCAGATCGGCGTCCAGCGACAACACCATAACCGGAATACCATTCGTCTCCGGCTGACTGGCCAGCGATTCCAGCAGCGGCAGTGCCGAATCCTCCTCGAGCATCATGTCCGCGATGATCAAGTCGGGCGTCAGGTTCCGGGCGGCGTGCAGGGCTTGCTCCTGAGTTGTCGTTACCTCGACTTGGTAACCCAGCAGTTCGAGGCGGAACGCCGTCACCTCAGCGAGCACGCCATCCGCTTCGACTAACAAGATTCGCCGCACGTTGCGCCGCATACGCACTCCCCCCATCGCGACTTAGCTTCGGAAACGTAGCTCGCTGCAGGAGCCAGTCAAAGTCCGGGGCGGTAAACAAGTAGACAGCGGAGACGGTCGCTTCTCCTCTCGCCAACTGCGGCTGGGGTTTTCTCGCGCGACAGAAATGACTGACGCAACCTGTTGAGCAATAGATGGTTAGAGCGACAGACGACGCCCCGCCAGCAGGGATTCCCAACGATCCGGGCCCGGACGAAGACGCAGTCTCGTGTTCGCGACGCACACCTCGCAGGATAAACCTAGACTTCACAAGGATGCCCGCCTCCTTCTGGAGGCCGCAAAACATCGCATTTCGAGTTGTGAATGTGTCGAGGTGCCCGATGCGTGGGATGTGCTTGTGCCTGGCCAGCCTGTTGGTGGCTACCTTACCCGCCTGTTCGCCAAATGCGTCGCCGCAAGTGCCGCCGGTCTATCCCAATCCGGTCGCCACGGCCGCTGTCGTGCTGCCCACGCGATCGAGTTCCCCTCCGCGCGAGGAGGCACGCGTTGCCGACTCACGGGTGGTAACTCGTCCCAGTACGGACGCGAATCCGGAATCGGACACGACGCTCGTTAAAAAACAGGCCGATATCAGCGAACTTTTCGCGCCTCCCAAAGTGGTTGTCCCGCCACCCTTGCCGAAGCAGGAGATCGCACCCGTCGTGCCGGCGGAACAACCGGAACCGCAACCCGAGGAACCCCTGCCACCATTACGGCTCGTGGGCTTTGCCATGGCCGATGACCAGAAGGCGATCTTGTCGGTTGCAGGCAAGCTGAGCGTCCTGGCGGTAGGTGAGTCTTCGCACAACGTCGAAGTCGTCGCGATTGCTCCTCCGGTGGTGACGCTAAAACACCGTGACAAAGAGCTCCAGATCGACCTGATGCAGCAGCCGTGGAGCGAGCTTCCTGCGGACCCCGCTAAATCGCCGCGGGCTTCCGTCCGGCGGCCGGGCATATCCGCGCCCGTGCGTCGCTCGAGCCCTGCTGTACCGGCCGTACCCTCGGAACCTGCACCACTCCGGTCACCCGCCAATTCGTCGACGCCCACTCGCCCGGTTTCCGCCGATGCCAAGCCGCCCGGACTGCCGGTCGTCAAATTGCCGGCGGCCCCGCGCTGAGCATTCCTATTCCAGCTCGCGGCCCAACGCAAACACCTGCTCGGCGTCGAGCACGAGATTATTCGCCTCGAACAACCTCTGAATGGCGGCCTTGTGGATCTTCATCTTGGTGCCACCCACGCCGATGGCGCCGTAGCAGAGGATGCCGTCGCGCGTCTTCGCTTTATCCATGACGTCCACGCCCTCGATACCCGCCGGCGGCACAGCATTCAGATCCACCACCAACTTGATATCCGAGGCCTGACGCAGCTGATCGGCCGATAACAGGGTGACACCGGCGGCTCCGGCCGCCACGACGATCTCGGCACCGGCTAGCGCTTGCGTTTGTTCCGACAGGGCGTGCCCCGTCAAGCTGGCCTGGGGTACCGACTGCAGAACCTGACGGCAGATCTCTTCGGCGCGCTGCTTTTCGCGTGACACGGCGCGCACACGGCAGCCCGCTCCGGCGAGTAAGCGGACCACTCGCTGACCGACCGGCCCGGTAGCTCCCAGCACGACTGCCGTGCTGCGCTCGAGCGCCGTGTGGCGCGTGCAGGCCAGGACCGCTGCTGCCGCCGTCGTGTTGGCGCCGTTGGCGTCGAAAAGAACCGAAACCCGCATCGGCCCGAAGAACGCTCCCAACACTTCGCGCAGAGTGCGCTCGCCAGCCGCCACGCTCGACCCACCGACAAAGATGGCGGTGTGGCGCAGGTCTTGCGGCCCCCGTGTAAACATCGCACCGTGAACCAGGCCGCGCACCTGCTCCGGCTGGACATTCGCATACTGCAACAACCGCTCCGCGCCGGCATCCACGGCCACGACCGCGTCGAACACACTCGCGTGCGGGTCGCTATCTAATTGAATAAGGATCTTGGCGAGCGCCACGACGCGGTCTCTCGAGAGGAAACGGATAACCGCCCGCGAACAGAAGTCCGCGGCGCTGGGGGCGAACGTATGAATCCCCATCGGCCGAGTCCGCAGGCGAGGCGGAAGCGCGCGTCATCCTCGCCTGCGGCGACGGGTTACATGATCGGCCCCCGTGCGAAAGGGGTGTGAAAGGGAAGCGGCACTAGAATCCCTTGAAGGGATGCTCTGCCTTGTCCTTGCCAGCGACCATTTCGTCCGCCGTGGGCTTGCCTGCCATGGCGTTGATGATCGACTGCTTCGTCGCTTCGTAATTGTATTGATAGATTTTCTTGTTGTCTTCCGCGGCAGGATGGATAAATACACCGCAGACAATCACCAAGTCCTCAGCCTGCGACTTCGGAATAATGCCCTGGGCGACGGAGTCGGCGACGGCCTTGGCGACGGCGGCCTGTGCTGGCCCGAACATCTGC
>JBFWYF010001025.1:0-2973 GCA_050186685.1 Pirellulaceae bacterium | reverse complement strand
ATTTCCGCTCGGTAGAAGGCCGCCGTCTTGGACCCGAAATGAATGTCGCCCAGCTTGTCGCCATCTGTCGATGCCCAGCCGCCATGTGGCCATGGGCCGACCACCAGCACATTGTTGCTCTGCGGGTTCATCCGCTCGACGGCCTGGTAGGTCTTGAAGGAACCGTAGAGGTCTTCGGCGTCGTACCAGCCGGTCACGACCATAACGGCGGGCGCGACTTTCTTTAAATGCGGGAGAATCGACCGCTTCTGCCAGAACTCGTCGCGGTTCGGATGAGCCATCATTTCGGTCCAGAACGGAAAGCCCTCCTTCAGCAGATTCCGGTTGATGTTCTCGATGGTCGCCTCGTTCAAGAACAGCTGATACCCGTCTGGGGTCGGATAGGATGCCGACGGCTGCCGTTCCGCTGTAGGCTTGGGCCGCGGGCCGGCGTTGCTGCCCAGCCAACGATAGGCGTGGGCCAGAAAGAAGGCGCCATTGTGCAGGAAATCGTCGAAGAACCAATCGGCGACCGGCGCCTGCGGCGACACGGCGAGCAGCGCGGGATGCGCGTCGATCATGCCAGCCGCGGCATAAAAGCCGGGATACGAAATGCCGTACATGCCAACGCGGCCGTTGTGTCCGGCAACGTTCTTCAGCAACCACTCGATGGTGTCGTACGTGTCGCTGCTCTCGTCGAAATCGGTTGGCCGGCGCTTGCCCGGAATATGCGGCGTGACTTGAACGAACTCGCCCTCGGACTGGAATCGGCCCCGCACATCCTGATTCACAAAGATGTAGCCCGATTTCACGAAATGGTCGCTGGGCCCCAGCGACGCGGCATACTTATCGGTTCCGTAAGGCCCAACCCCATACGGCGTCCGCTTGACCAGCAGGGGATAAGTCCGCGACTTGTCCCGCGGCAGATAGATCGACGTGAACAGCTTCGTGCCATCGCGCATCGGCACCAGGTGTTCTTGTTTGACGTAGTGCAGTCGTACGTAGCTTTCGGAGCTGCCGGCGTCCTGGGCGAACAGGCCGCACGAGACGAACCAGCAAGCGAACACGGTGCACGACATAGTTGCAAGCGAGCGCATAATAGACATCCGGGGCAGGGAAGGAATTGTCGATTGCAGTGGCTGGACAATCTGTGGCGAGGGCGATTGTAAACTCGCAGCTAGCTCGAGGCGAGTAGCGGAGCTCGGCAGAATCGGCAAGCTAGGCAGGTACGCTGCGATTGGTTCAAGCGGCATCCCGGGCACGACCGAATCGACGAGAATATGAGACATGCCCCGAGTCGCTATCGCGAAGTAATTGGAGTTCTCCGGATTGGAACGATGGCGCTATGTTCCGCCGTGGGCTGCCAGACTACCGCGCCGGTCCCTTTTGACTTGTCGCCGCCGACAAGCGCCCAGCGTCCGGAGGTGCTGGACTGTCCCGTGGGAACGGCGCGGATACCGGCCAGCGATGCGGTCGCAGAAGGATTTCAGCGCCTGCCTAAGATCGTCACCGTTGCCTACGACGAGCCGGTCGAAACGGGCGTGTTGCCGGTGCCACCCGAGTCGGCGGAAGACGTCTCGCCTGGCGAACTGTCCCTCGAAACGTTCGAGCAGATTGCGCTTGCGCAGAGCCCCGCCGTATCCCAGGCGGCGGCAGAGGTGCAAGCGGCGTATGGCAACTGGATCCAGGTCGGTTTGCCACCCAATCCGCATGTGGGCTACTCTGGCCAGCAACTCGGCAGTCGGGGGTTAGCGGAGCAACAAGGCGTCTTCCTCGGCCAGGAGATTGTTCTTGGGAGGAAGCTCTGGTTGAATCGCAATGTCGCCGTCTGGGAGTGGCAGCAGGCGGAGCGGCAACTAACCGTCCAACAGTTTCGGGTGCTGACCGACGTTCGCATCGCGTACTGTGAAGTGGTGATCGCCCAGCGGCGGGTCGAGCTGGCGGAACAGCTGGTCGACGTGGGCGAACAGGCTGCGGCCGCTGCAAAGTCTTTGTTCGACGCGAAAGAGGTCAGCGAAGCCGACCCGCTCCGAGCCCGGATTGAAGCGGATTCGGCGCGGATCGTGCTCGGCAACGCCCGCAATCAGTACCAGGGTGCCTGGCGGACGCTCGTCGCGGCGGCTGGGGCACCGGACATGTTGCCGGTCCGTTTGCCGGACGACCTGCAGCCGGAACTCGTCGAAGGAGAGTGGGAGACGCTGCTTGCCCAGTTGCTCGCCGAAAGTCCCGAGATGGCTGCCCGACAAGCACGGGTGGAGTCCGCCCATTGGGCCGTCCATCGGGCAATGGTGGAGCCGATCCCCGATCTGGATGTTCAAGCGGTTATTCAGCACGACAATGCTACGCAAAGCAGTAACGGCAATTTGCAGGTCTCGGTGCCGGTGCCGCTCTGGAACCGCAACCAGGGACGCATTCAAGAGGCGCGAGCGCAACTCACCGCCGCCCATCTTGGAGTGGATCGCCTGGCGCTGGATCTTCAGACGCGCTTCGCCGACGCGTACCAGCGGTACGAAAATGCTCGCCAACAGACCGAACGCTACACGGCCCCCCAGGGCATCCTGGACAATGCGCGGCGCACGATGGACCTGATTCGAACCGGTTACCAGGCCGGCGAGTTCAGCGTGCTGGATCTGTTGACTGCCCAGCGCACCTTTTTTCAGACCAATCTGGCCTATCTCGACTCGCTACGCGAATTGTGGGTCACCTCGATGGAGATCCGCGGCATGCTGCTGCGCGGCAGCCTGGCGCAGCAGTGATCCACGGGTCCGCAACGAGGCATGAAAGGTGTGGCGAGCCCTCGCGGAGTCGGAAGTGTGGCCACTTCCGCTACGGGAGGGCGCGGAGTCGGAAGTGTGGCCACTTCCGCTACGAGAGGGCGCGGAGTCGGAAGTGTGGCCACTTCCGCTACGAGAGGGCGCGGAGTCGGAAGTGTGGCCACTTCCGCTACGGGAGGGCGCGGAGTCGGAAGTGTGGCCACTTCCGCTACGGGAGGGC
>JBFWYF010001024.1:0-2975 GCA_050186685.1 Pirellulaceae bacterium | reverse complement strand
TTCCAAGGCTTCAGCTTGCAGATTGCTCCAGCAAACTGCTTGGTTGGCTACATGGCGAACGAACACTTACCATGGTTAGTTCCTTTCAGCTAACGAGAACAGCCAGGCTTAACTGGCGCACCAGAGGACGCCGATTGTCGCAGAGCCGATGCGACCGGACCGTCCTCCCCTCTTTTTCTGCGGTCGTCTGTGCTTTCTGCGTTTTGCCTTCCGCCCCGCACGAACGCCCGGCGAAGAATCTCACCGGCCCAGCGGCGATGAACCGACGCTTATCGGTCCGGTGTTGCGCGCACGGCTTCCCGCAAAGCGCGGGCGGCACCCGGGATCGTCGCACGAAAAATTTGCAACGACGATTCCCGCTCGTCGCGGCTGAAGGACCCGAGCGGGTTACTCAACTCCTGGAGCGAGTGGGCTAGGCGTTCATAAGCGTATGCTTTTACCTCCTCGGGAAGGCCCTGAAACGCATCGGAATAAACCATGTAGCTCACGGGAAACCTGAACATCCGTGACTTCAAGTCAAATTGTCGCAGAGATCGGTTGCCGCCATCTACGGGCCCGCGCGCGGCGAACTCCTCGGCAAACCGGGAGGTTCCGGATATCGGGTCCGGGAGTCTCGTTTCCCCGGTGTACAACAGGTGCTCGACAAGCTCGTCGCACTCGTCTCGCCACAGGTCACTGCCGCTCCCGTGGTGGTTCGCCAGGGTCCAGGCATAGCGGGTGCGCACTGCGTAGTTGTGTGCGTCGATCTGATGCTCGAACACCAGCAAGGCAACGATGTCGCTGTGAGGGGTCAAGTACATCGACAGATCCGTCCGAGGCGACAGGTCGGTGAGATTGCTTCCGGTCGAGTTATCGATCGGTTTTCGGGGACGCTTGTTGTCCGGAAGCCAGACATTTCCCAGATGCTGAGCCTCGCCATGCGTGCCGGTGACGAACCAGCCGCCCCAGCGTTTGTTCAGAGGCGTGGCGTGATCCGGGCGATAGCTCCCTGCGGAGAGGACGGGTTCGCCATTGGGGTCGGTCATCATGGACCGCACTTGCAGGCCGGGTATGTTCCTGGTGCGGCTGGAGGCATGGCACGTCATACAGCGTGCGACCTGCCGTTCGAACCGCGGGGCCGCCGGATCCTGCTCCATGGTGTAAAAGACCATGCCCAGCTGGGGATCGGTGAACCAAACGAAGGCATCGCCTTGTCGGTCTTCCAGAGCACTTTGGTTGTGTAGCCCTCGGCGGTCTTATCCACCTGCATCGCAAGGTTCGATTTCTTGGCTTCCTCCAGTCGTTCGTCGTGCATGCCGGGCGAGGCGCTGATCAGGAAGCGATTCTTGCCGAACGGGAGCGGTGTGGTACTGCGATTGCCATCCACGCCTTCCAGGGTCCACAACGGTTCGCCCGACTCCGGATCGTACCCGTCAACGCTCCCGCCGGAGCTGATCACGATCTGCTGCTGACCGGCGATCTCAAGCATGATCGGCGACGCATAGCTCTGCCGGCTGAAGCGTTCGGTCTGCCACTTGGTTCCACCGGTCTGTTTGTCGATGGCCAGCAGGTAGGATGGCCCTTCGTGATCGACCAGCACAAATACGGCGTCTGCCGACTGGGCAAGCGAGGCGGCCAATCCGATGCGTACCTCGAACTCGCCGAATTCCTCGACCAGATTGCGAACCCATTTCTCTTCCCCGCCGTGGGATAGTCCGATGACCTTGCCGGTTTCGAAGAACGAATAGACGCCGTTCGCATCGACGGCCGGAGTCGGCGCCGACCGGCTCTGAAAGTAGTTGCTGCGAACGGTCTGAGCGGACTCCGTCTTGTAATCCCAGAGCCTGGCCCCGTCGGCCAGGGAGATGGCCGTGACATGGCAGTCCTGTTTCATCGTGCCGTCGATGGACGTGACAAAAACCCGATCGTCCCAGATCACGGGACTGGACTGGCCGGTGCCGACGAGCTGGACTTGCCACGCGATGTTCGTCGAGGGTGACCATTCCAGTGGCAGCGACTCAGGGGCCAGCGCGGATGCACCGACTCCCAGGAACCCGGGCCACCGCGCCGGCATCGTCGAGCGATCGTTGCCCGAAACGATACTGGCTGACAGCAGTGCGCCGACCATTGCCAGGGATGCGGCCCGAGCGGTGCTGCGGAGACTGATAGAGGACCGTTGCATAGGTAAACCATTCCTTCAGGAGAGTGAGAGAGCATATTTGAGACGAGGGGATTTACGGCGGCATACCGATCGTTGCCGTCCGATACGAAGCCGAGCGATCAGTATTCACCGAGCACTTCCCCGCCCTGTCGGGTTGACAGTGCCCGCCATGTCCCGTGATGGATGGTGTCGCTCACAAAGCGCACTGAACCATCACACAGCCCGACTTGAACGCCCCCAGCATGCCAGCTGCTGGCCTTTACGAATCCCATGCCGTTGGACACACAGTCGACGACCTTCTGATTGGGCAGATGGTGGGTGTTGAACGTACTGTTCATCGCGGTTCCGCGGATCCATGCCCGGCCCCGTCTCCCGGCAAACGCGGTGTAACTTGCGCACAGGACGTCGGAAACCAGGTTTGTGCCACCCACGGAGATCAGGGTCTTCTTGATCTTGGGCCCGACGGGTGGCGAGGTGGACGTCAGCATGTCCCCCAGTGCCGCTTCCCCCGTCAACAGCGTCTGAGTGGTGCCGTCGAGGATGTCCGCCAGCCGGGTCGAAGACGTGTACCAGACGAGTCCGTCGTTAGGATTCTGGAGCTGGTATTGCCGCACGCCGGTGGGCGTATCCTCGCCAGTACCCGCATTAAACATGTAGTTGGTGGGCGCCCAGACTCCATTGTCCACATAGTTGGTGTTGCCCGCTTCCCGATCAGAAGGGCACAAGAAGAAGGGGACGACCGTCCGTGAAGCGGGCTGCGGCGGCGGATTGATCGACTGATTTCCCCCCGTGCCGACCGTCAACGGAATGCTGAAGTTGATCAGTGCCTGGAGAT
>JBFWYF010001023.1:0-2980 GCA_050186685.1 Pirellulaceae bacterium | reverse complement strand
TCCATCCAGTTCCGCATTGACACCGTCCTGGGCGTGCCGCTCGTCGTGCAGCCTTCGCAGCAGGTCCATCTGCAGCGCCTGCTGCGCGCTGTTGACGTGTTGGGGACGAATATTCGGCACGGGTACGTGTCCGCTACCGCCACTGGGCTGGACCATGGTCGCTTGAAATTCCGCTGGCAAGAACGCGTTCCCGTGATTCTGTCCACCAATATTGCGGAGCGGATTCATAGCCAGGAAGCCCGGCAATTCGTCACTTTCGGCTCCCAATCCATAGACGACCCACGCACCGAGGGACGGGCGGACCTGCAAGGCACTTCCCGTATGAAACATCGGCACCGCCGTCTGATGCGCCTGCTGATCGGTGTGCAGCGTCGTCACCACACAGAGATCATCGGCGTGCTCCGAGAGGTGTGGAAACAGTTCGCTGATCCACTGGCCGCTCGCACCATGCTGGCGGAACTGCCACGGGCAACCGAGGATTTTGGCCTGCTGCTCCCCAAACGGGCGGCCATGGTCTCGATTGAGGCGCGGCTTGTAATCAAACGTATCGAGGTGCGACACACCTCCCTGCATGAACAGCAAGATGACCCGCTTCGCCCGCGGGACAAAGTGCGTTGGCCGTATCGATGCCTTCGCCTGGTTGAACAATCCGGCGAGAGCAAGAAAGCCGAAACCGCCGAGGGTTTGCTGCAACATCGCGCGGCGCGTGACAAAAGGTGTAAATCGCATGTTTCTTGGCTAATACAAGTAACGGAACTCCGCGGATGCGAAGAGAGTCTGGCAGAGTGCGGCGCAGGCCAATACGCGTGCGTCCCGACCGATGGGATTCGGTAGCGTTGCCACAAACTGCCGCAAAAAGTGGTTGCATTCAGTCAGTTCGCCGGGCGAAGGAGAGCGGTTCAGAATCCGCAAAAACGCGGCGTTGACCAGGCGTCGCCCGTCATCGTTGGTACCCTCTAGCAGCTCTTCGGCGGTCTCCCGCGACTGCTCGACGACAAACGGGCTGTTCAAGAAGTAGAGTGCCTGAGCGGGAACGGTCGTGACATCGCGGCGGCCCGTTACTAATTCCGTTTCGGGAAAATCGAACACGCTCAGTTCCGCGGGAACATATTCACGCAACATCGGCATATAGACGGTGCGGTGCCGCCCCGCCGCCTGAAACCAACTCGCCGTATCCAACGACTTGAGACGCAGATCGTCGACCCACGGCTGGAGGACGGGTCTCGGTCGATCCAGGATCAACTGGCCACTCAGCGCCAGCAGGCTATCGCGCAGGGCATTGGCGTCGAGCCGGCGGCGCGTCATCCGCCAGCGGTACCGGTTGTCGGGATCGATCTCCCAGGCGGCCGCGTCGTGGGCGGTGCTGAGCGCATAAGTGTGGCTGAGCATGATTTCGCGAATCAGTCGTTTAAGGGACCAGCCCTGTTCCACAAAGCGCGTGGCGAGGTAATCCAGGAGTTCCGGATGGCTGGGCGGCTGGCCGGTCGTGCCGAAATCGTCCGGCGTTTCGACCAGGCCGGAGCCCATGAGATGTTGCCAGACTCGGTTGACGATGACGCGTGCCGTGAGCGGGTTCTCGGGCTCGATCAGCCAGTTAGCCAGTTCCAGCCGGCCACTCTGCGAGGCGTCTCCCGCCAGCCTTCGGCCGGGCGAGAGAACTGCGGGAATACCGCGGGGTACGATTTCACCTAGCTGGGTGTCTTCGCCCCGGATGTGGACAGCGACATCCGCGATGCGGGCCGCGTCCCGGACCGCCAGCGCCGAATATTCCAGCGACGCGTTGTACCGATCGACGAGTGTCCGGTATGGTTTCTCGGCCAGCGCCAGATCGGCGACCAGCTTCTGGAGCGACGGCTGCGTCGTCAGCCAAGCGTCCTGTTCCCGCGCCGGATCCCCTTCCCTGCCTGCCGCCACCAGCAGTCGGCGGCGCTCATCGCGAATCGCGAGTCGCATGTACGTCAGCTTGACGGACTGCTCCAGCATCGAGGCCATATCGGCGTCGGTGAACAGGACTGGACTCCCTGCCAGGAGCTGCGGACGGGCCGAGAACGGCTGAGCCAGGCGGTTGCGCATGACACCCAGCAGCGGTTCGGTGCTGGCGAATATGCCGGCCAGGGCGTAATAATCCCGCGTGGTAATCGGGTCAAACTTATGGTCATGGCACTTCGCGCAGGCAATGGTGAGCCCGAGCACTCCGCGGCTGAGAGCATCGATCTGCTCGTCGGCGAGCAGCATCTGGTAACGGTGCGTATTGCGTTCACGCAGATCCTTGATGCCAACGCACAGGAAGCCGGTGGCAACCAGCTGCTCATTACGGTCCGCATCGTTGTCCGCGGGCATCAAGTCGCCGGCAACCTGTTCCATCACGAACCGATCGTACGGCTTGTCGTCGTTCAACGACGCGATGACATAGTCCCGGTATCGAAAGGCCAGCGTAAGGGGGATGTTGTGCGCACCGCCGGTCGACTCGCCATAGCGAGCTACATCAAGCCAATGCCGGCCCCAGCGTTCGCCAAATCGGGGACTTTGCAGCAGCTCGTCGATCAGATCGGAGATCCGCCTTCCGCGAGCAGCAGCGTCCGTCTCCCCATCCACACCCGGCGGACCAATCGCGTCGTCCAAGCTGCAACCTGCCCCGGCGAATAGAACCTCAGGCGGCAATCCAGTCAGATCATAGGTGATGCGGCGAACCAGCTGTTGCGGCGATGCGTCCGCCACCGGTGTCAGCCCGCGCCGTTCGAGTTCCGCGAGGATGAAGCAGTCGATCGGACCGCGTACCCATGTTCGACGAACCACTTCCGGGACGGAGGGCGATGCGATCGGGCGAAACGCCCAGTGCTGTTCGGAAGGCTCCTGAAGCGGCTGCTTGACGGAAGTACCCGAGAGGTCCGTGCCACGCGGATCCGGTGCTCCCATGTCAATCCAGCGAGCGAAATCCTCCACGACTTCTGCGGGCAGACGCTCCTCCGGCGGCATTTCC
>JBFWYF010001022.1:0-2986 GCA_050186685.1 Pirellulaceae bacterium | reverse complement strand
CCTGACGGAGAAAGGTACGCGAAGCCGCGTTCGGGAGGCGGCGTGCCGGATCTGCTGGATTTGTTGCCCAAACATGCCTCCGGCAAGACGCGCAAGATTGCCGACTATGATAAGCCCACCGGACATCTGTATACGGTGGAGGATCTACTGGAGGCACTCCGGCAGAGCTACGACAAGACCGTGACTCCGGCCGCCCCCGCGGCCCGTCCGAAGGCCTGAGCCATCGCCGCTGGCGCGGATGGGCTGAGGTGGCGAATGGAACTTCGCGGCGCGGCCACGCACGGTCTATTAGGCGAACGGGAACCGTTCGTCGAGGGGTGCGGCCGACAACTGAACCAGGAACTCGGACAGACGAGCTACGAGGAGTTCCATCAGGCGCTGTCCTTTCTCAGCCGATGCGGCGTGGGGATTGCCCGAGCCGGTGTTCTTGGTCAGCAGATGCCACGGTCGCGTCAGGGATACCCAACCTTGTCTTACGGCCTCGAATTGGGATGCGCGCGTGGCGCCGTCGTCGGCAGCCAGTGATCCGTCGGCTTGGTGGAGAACCAGCTGGGGGTAATAAGCGAGCATGAAGGACGTTTCCATTTCGCCTGCATGGTCGTCTCGATGCTCGAAGATGCGCGCGTACTCGTCCGCCACCATCTGGTACCAGTTGCAGAGAAACAGATGGACGGTAGTGCGGCCGAACAGCTCCCGCAAGGCGGGTTTCAGGTCATTACCGCCGTGGCTGTTGAGCAGCAACAGCTTGCGGATGCCGCTTGCCTCCAGCGACGCGACGAGATCCCGGATTACCTGGAGCAGTGTCGACGGGTTCAGGTTCATGGCCAGTGGGAACGCTCGCAAGTTGGTCTCTGTGCCGTAGGGAATCGTGGGCAGCAGAATGACTTTGGCGCCGCGCTGGTGGGCCGCTTCACAGATGTGTTCGCCGATGCGGGTTGCTTCGTAGACGTCGGTGCCATACGGCAGGTGGAGGTTATGGGGTTCGGTGGCTCCGAGTGGGAGGACGGCTGCTTCAAAGGGCGTCTGGCGGGTGGCGGTGTAGTTTGTTTCGGCGAGGATCCACGGGCGTGTCATATGAGCTCCGATAGAGAACCGGTAAGTGGGCCGTCGCGTCCGGTCATGGCTGGAGGCGAGGCAGCTGGCGGCGGAGTGACTCGAGAGCTGCCGGCGTGACGGCCGTGGATTCGACATCGATTTCTTCGAGTCGTTTGAGCTGCTGAAGCTGGCCGATACCCGTGTCTGTAACGGCGGTGTGGGCCAAACGCAGCAACTTCAGTCGCGAGAGGGTGGTCAGTTGGCGAAGGCCTTCGTCACCGACTCGCGTGCCGGACAGGTCCAACTCCTCAAGTCCTCGCAGTGCAGCGAGTCGGCCGGCCGCCTCGTCACCCACCGGTACTCCGACCAGGGTAAGGCGCTTCAATTGCGGCAGCGCAGCGAGGTGGTCGAGCCCTTGCGCGGATACGAGCGTGAACGACAGGTCGAGCCACTCGAGCTGCTGTTCCTGTTCGAGGAGCGCCAGGGACGCATCGTCGATATCCGCGCGGACCAGCGAGAGGTGGCGGAGGTTGTAGGGGGGGCGGAGAACCTCCAGGTCGTGACGCGTGACGGTCAGGAAGTCGCGGAACTGGGCGTCGAACTCGGGATCGAGTCGAGACGGCAGCGAATCCGGTTCATCGGCCCCAGAATACAGCTTGGCGAGGAACTCGACAAAGGTCCGACGGTACTGACCGTGGCCGTAATCGCACAGAAAATGAGCGAGACCTGCGGACTGCGTATAGAGGCGCCGGATATCCGGATGGTGCTGCAGGGCTTCACGGCCCAGACGTGTCAATTCGGGCAGCGGCAATTGGGGTTCTCCACCGAGCACGCGGGACCGCAGGAATTGAAGCCGATCGGCATCGAAGCCGCCGAGTGTGTAATAAGGGCCGCGGTCGGCCAGCGACTCGAAATAGACGGCCACGCCTTCAACGGCCCAGAAGTTCCATTTCTCCCCGACCTCCTGTGTCGGCTCGCCAGTTTCCTGGAACAGCTGATGTGCCGCTTCATGATGTTGCACGGGGGCCAGAGTCGGGTCGCCGCCGTAGAAGAACGCCGTCTGCTTCGCCTTGTGGTAGTACCCAAGCGTGACCTCGATTTGCGGCTCGGCTGGGGCCAGTTGAGTGAGATAGTCTTGGCGGTTACGAAACAAGACGACCTGGTGTCGCCGGAGCGACGCGGGCCATGCAGCTTCGCCTGCCATTCGGTTCTGAAGCGCGGTTGGCGTGTTCCAATACAGATAGAAGACTTGCGCCCAGATCGAACGGAATTCCTCCAGACGGCGGGCCAGTTCGAGGCCTGCCGCGGCATTCAGATTCGTCGAGACCTGAAAGTGTCGCGATTCAATCTGCCACCATCGACCGGCTGGCCAACCGAACTGCGGGTGCGCAATCCGGGCCGCGCGGCTCCGGGGGCGGGTGGCAGACGGCTCGTCCAGCGCCAGAATACGGCGCGCGGCCGCATGCTGCGGATCTTCGTGCAGGACCTCGTGGAGCAGCTGGTAGGCCGAGGTGGCATCGCCCGCGTCGAGTTCCTCGCGCGCCAGCTCAAACAGCTTCGCCGCCTGGGCTTTGCGGGCGCTGCGAAACCGCGCCTGCCATTTTCCCTCGATGCTCTCCGGTGGCAACGCGGCCGCCGTGTCGTCGTCGCCGGGCAAGGTGAACAAGTACTGTCGACCAGGGTGTCGGGGGATGTACCAATCCCGCGTGGTGCGTGCCGAGGATGCTAGTCCCAACTGGTCGCTGCGCGCGGCGAGCGATTCCAATTCGCGTTGAAAGGCGTCGTCGATGGCCGCTCGTCGTACGTGCAGCCTTTCGGCGCCGCGTCCAGCGCAGGGCGCGACCAGGATAAGCCCGATCAGAAGCTGGATCGCACGTGACATGGCCGTCCGGAAGGCGAGGAGGAACACACCACATCCCAGTGTCTCCGCTCCAGGGATCGAGCTGTAGTC
>JBFWYF010001021.1:0-2988 GCA_050186685.1 Pirellulaceae bacterium | reverse complement strand
CTCCAGATCGACCGCGAACTCCTGGACGCGAATCTCGAGGAGCTCGAAAGTGGCACCGTAGTCCAGCATGCCCACAGCTCCCGTGGGAGTCGCGGTAAGGACCGCCTCGAATCCCAGTGTGGCTCCCGCCAGGGAAATGCCATCGAGGGAGCCTGAGAAACTGTCCGATAGCCGCGCTTCGCCCAGCACTCGCAGTTGGCCGCCGGACACGAACAGATTCGACGGATTCGTCAGGCTGCTGTATTCGGGCAATATTTCGATCTCGAGGCCCTGGAAGGCATCGTCTTCCGTTCCACCTCCCGTACCGACCACGGTAAACCGCCCGGACAGAGTGGGATCCCAGGCCCCTGAATGATAGCCACCCAGCTGGATTTCGCCGTCCAGGGTCAAAGGGCCCGCGACGGCGTCATGGATCCCCAAACTGATCGGGCCGATGTCCCACGGCAGGACGGCTCCGTCCACCAGCCGGTAGGTAACGGCAAACGTATTCGCCGCGCCGATGGACTGCGGTTCGTCCCCAATGCGAATTACCGGCGTGAAGGGCAGGCTCGCCAGCAGCACATCGTCGACGTAACCCGTAACCGTGACGTCCGCTTGAAAGTTATCCAGGCGAATGGGGTCGGCGCTGCCGTCTCCATCCAGATCGATCGGCGTAATGTCGACTTGAGTCAGCCGAAACGGTAACAGACCGGCGAGTGCCTGGGCGTAGGTCGCCGGATCCAGGGTGCCTGACGCACTGCGCAGCGTGACGGTTCCATCCTGGAATACCTCCAAGTCACTCGCCGACACCTCCACTTCGGGCAGTCCCCGCAGCGCCAGCCCCAGGATCAATGAATCCGCCGTCAAGAGCGGCGTGCTGGGTGGCACCGCGGGCCCAAACGCGATCTGCACGTTTTCCCCGCGCAAGCTGACGGCTCCGGAGAGATCGCCAATGACACGCTGGAATTGAAGCTGTGCCGACCCGTCGGAAACCCGGATCGTGCCTTCCACGGCTTGCGGCAGCTGAGTCGGGTCATCGTCCTCGGCGACCAGCGATAACGGCCCGGCGCCCAGCGCGGCGCCGTCCGCCGTCACCGTGAGAATATCGGCGCCGGACAGAGTCACGCCAACGGGCGCGATTTCCACCAGATTGTCCCCCAGTCGGAACTTGCCTTCGGCATCGCCAGCGAAACTCACGGAAATGGAAGGCGTCATGCGCACATCGGCGTTCTGTAACGTGAGCAACCCGTCGGACAACGGTTCGCCACTTATGTTCACGTACATGTCGAACTGCCCGCCAAACGTGGTCGACACCTCGGGAGTGATGTCGTCCGGCGCGGTCAGCAGATAAAACGGGTTTGTGGATGTGTCGAGACCAAAGACAAGTTCGCCCGCGAGCTGCGCGTTCTCGACGC
Source organism: Pirellulaceae bacterium (assembly GCA_050186685.1). Lineage (GTDB taxonomy): Bacteria > Planctomycetota > Planctomycetia > Pirellulales > Pirellulaceae > CAZFLF01. The sequence goes on along the minus strand of JBFWYF010001021.1, from coordinate 1,594 downwards.
CGGCCCGCGCGAAGCTGCCCGGCGCGTCCGGCAAGATATCCGACAAGTCAAACTTCAACGTGTCGGCAACGTCGAGTCCAATCTGGCCGAGATCCAGGCTGAGGCGCAGCAGCTCCTGGGGCGTTGGGGGAAGGCCATGGTTGAGCCAGTCTTCGAGCGTGTCGTTTTCCTCGGGTGTCGTCGGCGTCGGGGGTACCCCATCGGCGAAAGGAACTACCCAGAGAACTTGCAGGTTGTCGAGCACCACGTCGCCCAACGCCTGAGCGATGCTCAGCCCTGTGGCGAGCGAGCTGCTTGCGTCCGCCGGATCGGCAAACGGAATCGAATCGAGCCCGAGGGCGTGCAGCAGCTCGGTCCCCAACTCCGTGCGCTGGCCGCGGATGGCATCCTGCGCAAGTAGCCGCAGATTGTCGACTAGCACCTCGCTCGTGAAGTTGTCTTGCCCTATACCATTGAGAATCTCAATGCCGTTCCACGTAAATTTGAATCCTCCGTCACCGTCCGGAACCGTGGCCGCCAGGCTGGTCGATGCCCGGAACCGGAACGGATCGCCTCCATGGACGGTGTTGTTGTGAGGGTTGCCATCCGCGTCGACGTAGTCCAGAAGTGCCGTTGTGAGTTCGACCCCCAGAATGGCTTCCACATCGCTCAGGGAAATCTGCAACGAATTGAGAATATCGGCAGACAAGAACTCGGCGACGCGGATGCGTCCATCGCCATCCGCGTCGGAGGCCGCGAGCGCGATGCTCGCGTCCAGCCCCACCTCGCCCGTGATCGTCCCATCCAAGGGTCCGAAAACACCCCGGGCCGACGCCAGTCCGCGAATTCTGCCCCCCACGGACGAGCCATTGTTCAGGTAAAAGCCGTCGCCGTCGAACCCGACTCCCAGCGAGATGAGCGGTCGCAGTTCGGCGGCTAGCGAGCCGGACGAATCACGCAGGGCGGCGAAGCTGTCTAGTACCAAACCGAACTCGGTCCGCACGGGAGCGTACGAATCGGGTTCGGGTGCAATGGTTACTTCCAGCACGTCGCTTGAGCCTGGTAACTGACCGAGCAGCAGCTGGCGAATCTCGGCATCGCCCATTGCAGACTGGACAGTGACGCCGTTCAGGGAGTTGAGAATGTCCACCCACGTGGGGGATGTCGGATCGGCGGGCGTGAAGGATGAGCCTGCAAGACTCCCGCCACCCGCCGAGGAACCTGCACTTTTGACGGTGCTCGGCACAAGTGCGGGTTCGTCGCCTCCGGACGGATCCGATGGCGGCGGTACCGGGACAGGTGGTGATTCCGGAGTTGTGGTGGCTTCCGAAGGGGGCGCTAATCTCAGTGCCAGACTCTGCAGATGATCCGCCGCGCCTGGAGCATTCACGAAACCGTGGCCGCTGGCATTGTCATAGCCATCGCGCAAGCCGTTCGGACGGAGGAGGAAGATATCATACGTATTATGATACAACTCATGGCCAGCTGCGTCCTGGACCTGATACGTGAAGTCGAACTGGGTCAAGTCCCGCGTTCCGGCTGCCTCCTGAGCACTGGTGCGCAGCGTCCACATCCAGTCAGCTGGATGAAACGTGACTTCCTGTCCCTCGTTGGT
>JBFWYF010001020.1:0-2989 GCA_050186685.1 Pirellulaceae bacterium | reverse complement strand
TGCCAGCGCGAGGCTCTCGCGGGCCCGCAAAACGCGATCATGGGACGTGCGCAGCGCGGACAGCGCGTCGCGGACTTCCGCTTCAATCTTCGATTCGGCCAACCGCTGCTTGGCGGCCAGCTGCGCAATTTTACCTTCGGCTTCGCGGATCTTTCCGGCGGCCTTACGACGCTGCAGCGGCACGTCGAGCAGTACACCGGCCTCCAACTCGAACGGGGATTTATCCCGCTTGCTGCTGGCTGGGGCACCGACATCCTGCGAGGCGTCGACCGTCGCGTTCAATGCCGGCAGACGCTGGTTCTGGCCGAGTTCGAGGTCGACCTGCGCCTGCTGCAACTGCAGCGACAATTCCTGCAGCTCCGGCCGCACCTGCCACGCCTGCTGGATCCATTCCTCGCTCCGCTCGATGTCCGGCTCGCTCATCTCGGGGAACGACGCGGGCAGCATTCGAGGCCGCGGCACGAGGGGCTGCCCCGCTTCATCGCGCAGGAAGATCGAGAGTTTATAGGCAGCCTGTTGCAGCTTCCGCTCCGCTTCGATGATCTTCGCCTCACGCGAAGCGATCAGCCGGCGATTCTGGACGAGTTCGATCCGGGCCAGATCATTCTGCCGGACTCGCTCTTCGTACACCCGATTCCGTTCGATGGTCACCCGCAGTAATTCATGCTGTACGTCGTAACTCAGACCCGCAGCCACCCACGACCAGTACGCATCGGCTGCCATCAGGTTATAGGTCAGCACCGCATTACGGACCGCCGGCTCGACCTGTTGCCGGCGCAGGGTTGTTTGCAGGATGTCGGCCCGCCGCTGGTCGATCCGGCGATCGCGCAGCAGCGGCAGCCAGAAGCCGGCCTTGAATTCGCCCCCTTCGTTCGTCTCCCGCTCGCCATACCAAGGCTGAATCAGTCCATCCCCAATGCGATATTGTCCGTAGACTCCGCCCCCAGTGCCGAGCACTCCCTGCTCCAGTTTGACCAGATTCCGGTAATTCTCGTAAAAGCCTAAGGGAGCAGCGTAGTTCTCGGTCTTGAGCTTAAGGTCCATTTCGCCCCAGGCGGCGAGCTGCTGGCCCTCGGCGATCAGCATTTCGGCCCGGGCGGCCTCCAGTCCCGGAAATGCAACCAACACCGACTCGCTCACCTCCCGCATGCCGAGCGGCTGGAGGGGCAGGTCCGCACCCGCCGGATCGAGCTGCCACACGGGACGGGCCGCCACGGTGCCAGCCGGGATGTCCTCGTCGTACGCGACGGGCGGCGGAATCCGCGGATCGGGCTGCGAAAAGGCGGCCAATTGCGGAAGATCCTCCGCCGCCGACTCCCACACCGCCAAGCTTGGAAATACCTCTCTCTGGACCGCGTTTTCCATCCCCGTCTCGTTCCCGTTCCATCGGGCGTCCGCCCGATGCGACGGGGGATCGGTCGCGGGAGGCGATTCCTCGTGACGGTCACCCGCATCGGGCGAGCGTGCCGGCGAGGGGGCGGACATGCGGGGTTCGGAAAACAGAGCGGGCGGAAAACGATCAGGGCTCCGGCAGCCAGGTATCAGGAGCATCCAGGCGACGATCCAACGGCCGAACTTCATGCTCGCATCAACCTTCCTGGCCCGTTTCTCGACGCCACACTCTCCGGTAGCGGAAGTCGCCAGACACTCACTCCGCGCCTTCTTACCCGTGGCGGAAGTCGCCAGATTTCCGACTCCGCGCCCTCTTACCGCTACCACCGTGTCGACCTACATGTTACTTCGGCAATTTGACCTTCTTCGTTTCCTTTTCTTGAGACTTTAAATTAAGTTCCTCTTCTTCGTAGACGGGCGGAAAGGCGTTCATCTGGCGCCACAGCTCATAGCCGATTTTGACCTGATTCAGCAGGATCCAGCCGTTGACCCGAACACCTTGTCGCAGGAAGCGGTCATCGGGCCACGGCTCGTCGCCCGGCACGACCAACACACGGAACTTCCCTTTGCCATTGTCGGTCGCATCAATGGCGATCACCTTTCCGCCAAAGGTGCCCAGGGCGACCTGAGGCCAGCCGGAAAAGAACTGCAAAGCCGGCCAGCCTTCAAACTGCAGACGCACTTCGCGCCCTTTTGTAATCAGCGGCACGTCATTGCCGTCAATCCAGAGTTCCACGGACCGTTCCGAGGTTTCGGGAACGATCGTGAACAGCGGGTCACCCTCCTTGAGCATTTCCGCATTGTCGTTCGCCATCAGTCGGAGAATGATGCCGTCACGAGGAGCCTGTACGACGCGGCTATTGAACTGCGCTTGTTTACCTTCGATCTCGACGAGTTCTTTGCGAGCCATCGCTACTTCGCCCAGCGCTTCCTGCTGCATGGCCCGCGCATAGTCGACCTTTGTTTCGGCCTCGCGAGCTTTCTGCTCCAGCTCGGCCTCCTTGGACTGGAGGTAGTTCTGCGCAGCCTCGACATACTGCCTGGCGGCCTTCAGCTTGGCCACGGCCTCCTCGTAGCTTCGCTGTTCCTTCTCGAAATTCACGCCCGCGGTCAGGCCCTTTTCGAACAGGTTCTTCTGTCGCTCGAAGTTGGCGCGAGTCTGGGCAACACCGGCTTCGGCCGATTCGACGTCGTGCCGCTCGGCGTCGAGCTTCCGGCGAGCCTCTTCGACGAGTTGTCGGGATGCCTCGATGATCTGGGTGCGCGCCTCCATCAGATCCGCGACTTGGCGTTCATAAGTCGCCGCCTTCGATTGGCCGAGCGTCAACTTTTCCTGAATGGCCGCCACTTGCGCCGCCAGCCGGTCCGCGCGTCCGGGATCGTTGTCACGGATCTCCAGAATATCCTGGCCGGCTTTGACATGGGCCCCTTCGACAATTCCCTCCCCCCAGCGCACAATCCGCCCGTAGATCGGCGACTCAACCGTCTGCACACGCTCCGTCGGTTGGGACGCAACGAGTCGTCCGCTGCCGGCGGTCGTTTGCTGCCAGGGCAACAGCAGCATCGCGGCAATCGACACCAGCATTCCCAAGGCCAG
>JBFWYF010001019.1:0-3000 GCA_050186685.1 Pirellulaceae bacterium | reverse complement strand
ACGGAGACCGCACAGATCAAAGCGACGACAAGACCTGCGTCGCACGATGCCGTCACTGGAACCCCGACCAGCTTTCCGCGGGCCGCCGCGTCAGCAGCACCCATATCTGCACACCTCGTCAGAACAGACCCGGCATCTGGCCAACTGCCGGCATCGCGATCACACACTTGCCGCAGAAACCTGAGGATCAACCTCCGAATATCTGGCGCTGCCCGAGATTGCGGAACAGCTGCTGTACGAGCGACTGGTCGTTGGTATTGACGGACGGTGTCGCACGACTGTTGAAGTCGAATACCCTGCCGTCCTTCATGCCATAGTTGGCGACCCGCTCGACCTGCCCTGTCTGCGTGAAGTACACCGCGACGACTTTGCGGTCGATCTCTTGCGGCTTGTAGAACGACGTCTGCGCCATCTTGCTGGAGATGTAGTAGTAGGCATTACCGCGCCCGACCGAAGCCGTCGTGGCCGGGCTGCCCAGGACTTGCCGCACCTGATCCTGACTCATACCCTGGGAAATCTGCGCGACGTCCTGGTCGTTCAACTGCGTGCCATGCTGGGTGATCGTCGTGCTGCAGCCAGCCGCGAGCACGGCAATGCCGCCGGTCAACAGGGCGCACATGCACACCCGCCAGCTCGTGGTCCTGCCGCCATGCGCTGTCGATTGCGCAACGCGCCCGCATGCGTCTGGAGCTGACGTGCCGAGAAAATCCAACATATCGTTTCGTTTCCCTCGTGGCCCGACCCGACGTCCCACCACTCACCACCAGACCCAACAGCCGCGCCCGTCCGCCGGCCTGCCAGAATCGCCACCAGTACACTTTCCCGCTTACCCCCGCCCCCTTCCATTTGCAACGCTGCCAGCGCCGTTCTATGTGGTTCCCGGTGCATGAATTTCCGCCGGCCCCTTCGTGCCCGGCTTGCCTCCCGGCCGCCTACCCCGGCACTTGATGCGCCCGCCTACGCGAGGAACGAGGATGCCCCCACTGTTGACAGGCTTCACCAACCTCACCGACCGCTTCAGGCAAAACCGTCAGCGTGCCCGAACGGCAACAGAGATTTATGGCCGCCTCGTGACGCTTGCCAGGAGCCCGGGTTATTACAGCCGCCTCGGCATCCCCGACACACCCGAGGGCCGGCTGGAGATGGTGTTGACGCACGTCGTCCTGATCCTGCTGCGCCTGCGAAACGAGCCGACTGCCGAGCAGCAACTTGCACAGGCGATTGCCGAGCGCTTCGTGACCGACGTCGACGATAACATGCGCGAAATGGGGGTCAGCGACATCAAGGTCCCGCAGAAGGTGAAGAAGGCCGCTGCCGCCCTCTATGACAGGACGCGTGACTACGCGGCCGCACTCCAAGCCGGCGACGACGCGACGCTGGCCCGCCTCCTGGCCACCCATTTGCTGGGCTCCCCCCGAGATGCAACGCTTCCGCCCGCCGCGTACGAGCTCGCAGAACTCCTTCGCGCGCAGCATGACGCCCTCGCCAAGCTCGATATCGTGACCCTGCAATCCGCCAGTTTCGTGCTGCCGGGCCCGGATCCCAGCGAGTCTCTCTCATGACGATCGAGCAATCCTGGTCTCATTCCACTGGCGAGATCGCTCCTGGCGGCATCGAACGGCATCTTTCCGCAACGGACGACGAGCGCACCGCACTCGTTGCCGCACTCGGTCTCCTGGCATTGGAACGGCTCGAGATCAGATACCGGATCATCCCGCGCGCCGGCGGACGGTTTCACTTCAAGGGACAATTGCGCGCACGTGTCGTGCAGGAGTGCAGCATTACGCTGGAGCCCGTGACCTCGGACATCGACGAGCAGATCGATCTCGAATTCTGGCCGGGCGAAAAACCTCCCGAACCTGCGGCCGGAGAACACGAGGCATTGGCCATCGATGAGATCGAGCCAATCGAGAACGACCGCCTGGCCGTTGGACGTGTCGTCTTCGAGACGCTGGCAGCCGCTCTCGATCCATTCCCGCGTGCTGAAGGCGCCGAATTCGACTGGCACGATGCTTCGCCGCCATCGCAATCGGACAATCCGTTCGCCGCACTCGCCAGATTGAAGCCGAAGCCGGAATGAACGGTGGCCGGCACACGTGACTTCGGGCCCGGGCGCGGCGAAAAAGCAATTGTCTTGGGGACGCGACCCGCTATGTTGCACCCGCGAAGTGCTGCAGCGGCTTCATCCGAAACCGCATCACGTCGCATTTCGCCTCCGAAACAGAAGATCACCGGGCGCGAACGGTTGGAGTGATATCTCGCAGTTGACCCGCTTGCCGGGACACGCGACCGGCTCCATGACCGGCCCGTGCTATGGAAATTCGATTGCCCGAATGCGGCAACACCTGTCCGTGGCAGACTTGGATGCCGACTGCTCTCCTTCTGGGCGAACTCTTAATTTGGCTTGCGCGCGCATGTGATCGGCAGGAAATTGCAACTCTTGAAGCGGGCACGGGGGCGAGCCACCGCATGTCGTCATTCGATTGTAGATCGAGGCACGCACAAGCTGCGATGCCGCTGTGGGCAATGAGCGAACCGTGGCGCCCGGCCTGTGGCGGTTGGCGGGAGCAGTCGGCACATGACTGACCGATTCATCATAGCCCTCGATGCGATGGGCGGCGATTTTGGACCCAGCGTGGTGATTCCCGGGGCCGCCATTTCCGCCGTCCGGCACCCCGGCCTCACGTTCCTCGTTTATGGCGACGAAGCCCTCGTCAAGCCGCACCTGGACAAACAGCCGAACCTGGCCGGGCGGGCGCGCATCGTCCACACCAGTTCGGTCATCGGCATGCACGACAAGCCGAGTCAGGCTGTCCGCCGCGGCAAGGGGTCCAGCATGTGGATGGCGCTCGAAGCTGTTCGGAACGGCGAGGCCCAGGTTGCCGTGTCGGCCGGCAATACGGGCGCGTTGATGGCGCTCTACCGGCTCCTCCTGCCGCCGCTGGCAGCCCTCGAGCGGCCGGCGATTGCCGCGATCTGGCCGACGGTGAAGTCCGAATC
>JBFWYF010001018.1:0-3011 GCA_050186685.1 Pirellulaceae bacterium | reverse complement strand
GCTGGGCCTGCTGGTAACCGGCGGTTGGCTGGTCACGACGTCGGCAGGACTTTCGCGGACGCCGGACGGGGCAACGGGCGCAGCGCCCTCGGCGGATGCTGACAATGCTTCCCCGGTACGACCCAAATCTCAGGAGACTTCCATGGTTGCCGTTCATGTTTTCAATCAGCAGGGTGAGTTGGTCGGTCCGATTGAATGTCCGCCGATTAAACTGACGGATGCTCAGTGGCAGCAGCGATTAACGCCCGAACAGTTTGCAATCTTACGTGCCAAGGGAACCGAACGGCCGTTTTGCGGGACTTTGCTGGATAACAAGAAGCAGGGTGTCTATAGCTGCGCGGGCTGCGGACTACCTCTGTTCGCCTCCGACACCAAGTTTCACTCCGGTACGGGCTGGCCGAGCTTTTTCCGGCCCATCGCGCATGGAAATATTCTGGAAGAGGAGGACATGAGCCACGGCATGATCCGCACCGAGATCATGTGTGCGCGTTGTGAGGGCCATCTAGGCCATGTCTTTGACGACGGACCGCGTCCGACGGGCCGCAGGTATTGTCTTAACGGCGAGTCGCTGAAATTCACGCCGCAGGATCAAGTTGCATCGCTCGCCGATCCCACGGCCCCGACACGCTGAAGGTTCTGTACGCTCGCCAGGCTCACCCCCACCCCGCTCCCTTGTACGCGTTAGGGCAAGGGTTTGCTGGCATGCGGGCCCCCAAATGGCTGACGGCCTCCGCCTTCACCGGTCGTCCCCGGCGGGCCGGTGACTTGCCTCTGTCCACGACGGCGGAGCGTCGTGCCATCCTTAATGCGCAGGCAATGCCAACACCAGTGCGGCGGTTGCCCACCCACCCGCCGCAATGGAAATGAACTGGTCCTTCCCGTGCGGATAACCGGACTCGAAATAGGTCTGGAACGGCTTGCTACGCGACACGACATGCCACGAGCCATCGGGCAGCTGGTTGGACAACAGGAACTGGATGCCGCGCCGATAGGTCTTTTCGGTTGGGGCCAGGCCACCGGCCTGGTGGAGAGCGACCAGCGCCGAGCCGGTGGCATAAGCATCGCTCTTCATGTCGGACAGCTGGGACCAGCCACCGTCATCGCGCTGAGCCGCCAGGAGTTCGTCCGCAGCCTGGCGCACTGTCTCGGCGGGAGCATCGACCAGTGCCAGAGCCCGGAGTCGAAACACGCGGTCTTCGGTGTCGTGGGCCGGAGTGGCCACGAGCCAGTCGCGTGCTTGCTGGCGTCGAACATCGCCGCGGGATTTTTGATCGTCCGTCTGGAAGGCGTGCAAGCCGCGGAGCGCCAGATACGTCGTCGTGAACGGACTTTGCTCGGAGGGAGGCCGCTTGGACGTGGACGTCCAGTGGTCCGCCTGGCCCTGATATAAAAGCAGATACTCGGCCACGGCTGCTGTCGAGTCGTCGCCTTTCCAACCGCCGTTGTCGAGCGTCCACAGGGCATAGCCGGCTGTATCGACTTGCCCCCCCTGCCCTTTGCCCACCAGGTATTTTTCCTTGTTCTTGGCCAGAAACGCGGCGGTGAACGCCAACTGACTGGTCAAGTGCTCGTCGTCGACCTCGAAGCCGCGGGTGCGGGCCAAGGTTAGCGCCAGGAGCGGCAGTCCTTGATTGTGGCAGGTAAAGCACTGCTTACGCTGCTCCATAGAACCCTTCGCGCCGGCGACCAGCAAAGGGAGCGATTTCTGTACGGCGGACCGCAACGCCGACTCGTCAGGCCTCGCGTCGTCCGCCCGGACCATTTCGAAAGCGAGAACGCCCGCCGCCACCATTCCTGCAAAAAACCAATGTTCCCGGCCTGGCATGTGAGGCTCCCCTGCTAGATTGCTATCCCCACCGTTTCACGATAGGTGCGGTCAATTCGCTCAGTCGTACTCGCTGCCGCCCGGCGATATCAAAGTTCTGCGGATCGAGCCAACACTCGAAGGCGGTGCGGAGTGCGGGCCACTCGCTGTCGATGGCCGCGTACCAGGCGGTATCGCGATTTCGACCTTTATAGACGGTAGCCTGCCGAAAGACGCCTTCGAACGACAGCCCCAGCCGCTGGGCCGCAGTGCGAGATGGACCGTTCAGCGCATCGCACTTCCATTCGTACCGCCGATAACCCAGTTCGAATGCGTGCCGCATCATCAAGTACATGGCCTCGGTCGCAGCCCGCCGCCCCCGCAACCCAGAACTATAGTGGATGTGCCCTACCTCGAGCGAGCCGCTGGCGGGAGTCATCCGCAGGTAACTGGCCATCCCGCCTGCGTGTTCGTGTTCCTGATCGGTAATGGCAAAGAACAGCGGATCTGCTGCGAAGCCAATTGCGTCGATCCATGCGCGAAAAGCTCGCTCATCTGGAAACGGCCCATAACCGAGATACGTCCAGCCGCTCCCCTGGGTATCCGCGGCGTAAGCACGAAACAGGTCCGGAGCGTGCCTGGCGGGATCGAGTGGGTCGAGCCGGACATAATTCCCAGGCAGACAGCTCCGTTGCGGAACCGGGGGCGGATGCCAGCCGCAGACGGGCAAACCGACCCACTGATTCAGTATGTTACGAGTGGCTTCCATTTCACAATTTTCGCGTTTGACAATCTACTTCACAAGTCACGGGTTAAACGAGTTGTCCCATCGCGTAAACCGGGAACTGGCAGCGGCACTAGCTCGCCCCCCGCGCCGTGTCGTATCATTCGCATGCTCCGAGTATGTCGGAAGGAACATCGCATTGCGTTCACCATCGTCGTAAAGCTAGACCTACAGCATGCGGAGGTACAATTCCAATGAAGCGCACGTGGATCGGTTCGCATCGCGCGGCCTGGATTCTGGCGGCCCCCATTCTAGCCGCCTTGGCACTTGCCTGCCCCGTGGCATCCTTCGCCGAGGAAGGCAAATGGGTATCCTTGTTCGACGGGAAGTCGCTCGAGGGATGGACCGTGCTGGAACTGGGCAAACAACCGGGGATGAGCCATTGGGAAGTGAAGGATGGCGTCATTGAGGGCTCGGGTCTGC
>JBFWYF010001017.1:0-3013 GCA_050186685.1 Pirellulaceae bacterium | reverse complement strand
TGGATTCCTGGCGAGCGTTGTCACCCCCGGTCGTGTCTTTCCGGGACAGCGAATTGACGTTCACGCCAAGGGTGGTCAAGAAATCCAAGCCCGCCCGGTCACGTTATCAGGAAGCTAGCTGGGTAATGCATCGTCACTCGGATATTGTCGCTGGCGTATTGGTCGGGGGCCAGAGCCGACGGATGGGACGCCCTAAGCTGTTACTGCCCCACCCGTTCGCGAGTTCCTTTGTTGAGCACATTGTCGCGGAAGCGCGCCAGGTCGTATCTGAGGTGTTCCTGCTTGGATCGCATGTTTCGTTGCCCGCCTCGTTGCGCGGTGTCCCCCAGCTTCCTGATGTCCGCGAGAACGGCGGACCACTGGCAGGGCTGTGCAGTCTTCTGGAGGTCGCCTCGAATCGTAGGGTCTTGCTGCTGGCCTGCGATCTCCCGCTGCTGGACGCAAGCGTACTGCGTCGGCTTATCGCACGTGCGGGTCCAGAAGGAGGCGCTGTGGCGTTTGCGCATAAAGGTAGTGCAGCGAGCGCGGCCGGGGTCATCGCGAAATGGCACACCTGCTGCGCACTCTATCATCCGCGCATACTGCCAATTGCCCAACGCGAGCTTCTCCACGGCCGGAGTAGCCTCCAGCGCGTGCTGCGATCTGTTCGAGTGACGACACTCCAGCCGGACGCGGACATCGAACGACTAATGAATAATGTCAACACACCCAACGAGCTTGCAAACCTGACCTTTGCGCAGAATTGAGCAGGCTTCGAGCGATCAATGCTTCATCGAAACTTCCCTGCCGAGGAGAAGGGCCCAGGCTGCCCGGATCATGCATTGTCGACTAATCAGTCAGATGCTCGGCCGTATCGCCCGGTTTGAGCGGCTAATCGAAATGGGCGCCACGGGCCGCCTGTTCACCGACGCAGATTGGCACGCCGTTCCCGATTCAGGACCGTGGTTCAAATGATCCTGCGCTTGCCTGCCGTCAGGTGGTCGCGTCCCGGACCGGCTTCCTTTGGATGAACAGGTTGGACAGCACGCGGTCCGCATCTTCCACAACAACGAACCAGCGTCTCTTGAAGTGCGTGATCGCCGTTCTTAATCGATTCAACCAAGGCGGCGTCCTTGGAGCGGCTCTCTGCGAACTCGGTGTACGGGTTGAACAAGAGCACGCTCCTCGGGATGTCGGCAAGCGCCACTAAGTCTATCGATTAGACACCGTCTCGAGTCGCGTGTGACAGGTGCAACGATGCATCGATACGAGTACACGACTGTTGGCGCACGGAGTGGGGAAAGTTTACTCGGCTGGATGTCTCCCGTTTTGCGGCAAAAGCATAATTGGCGTCGGGAACTGTGCTTGGGACGAATTCGATGTTCACGAGTGGAATCAAGAACTACCGTACGTACGGCGAGAGCGAGCGAAACGACTGAGTCTCTCGGCGTCGCCCCAGACGCCAATTGGCTATAAGTGCTTATAAAGGATGAAGATATGAAAGCGGGCGATGGGATTCGAACCCACGACGTCCAACTTGGGAAGCACAACAAAACGCACTGCCGAAACCGGCAGAAGACCTGTGCTTACAGTATCTTAGCCGAATCCGTGTGATTGGCAAACTGACGCATTGGGACGCAATTAGACGCGTCTTTTCGCCGCAAAACCGTACCAAGACCGTAGAGCGGCTTATTCAGCATCGTCGTGATTCCCATCAGCCTCGATGCCTACTGCCAGAAGAACAACATCCTGTTTCCCCGCGCGGTCACGGCAGCATCGGGCGAAGCGCTCTGAATTTGATCTGTGCGTCAGCTTCCATCCGGGTGTTGCTTGAGATACGTTATCGTTTCGGTGCGCTATGTCCCCAGAACGAAAGAAAAACTCGGACCCCACGGAGTTGGCGCGGCGCGAGCGCGTGAAAGAGCTACAGTGTCTCTATGCTGTGTCTCAAGTCATTGCAGAGCCGTCGCTTAGGCGCGAGGATCGCATTCGCCGGATCGTTGCGGTACTTCCCGAAGCGTGGCAATTCCCCGATCTCGCCGTCGCCCGAATCACGTTGGACAACCAAGCAACCACGAGTTCCTGGTACGAAGCACTGCGCGCCGTTCATAGTGCGGAACTCGTCGTTGAAGGGAGGGCGCGAGGGCTGGTTGAGGTCGGGTATACGTCGTTGCCACCCGCTGAAAGGGACGATCCTTTTCTCGTCGAAGAGCGCTCTCTGCTTGAGAATGTCGCCCACCAGCTCTCGCTGTATATCACGCGAGAGGAAGGGGCCGAGCGGCGGAAGCTGCTTGAAGCGCAATTGCGCCACGCCGATCGCCTTGCGACCATCGGGCAACTCGCTGCCGGCGTTGCACACGAGATGAACGAACCGCTAAGCAGCATTCTCGGCTTTGCCCAGTTGGCACTCAAGAACGCGGATGTGCCGCAGCCGGTCGCCGATGATCTTCGCGAAATCGTCGCATCGTCACTGCGGGCCCGCGAAATCGTCAAGAAGCTGCTGCTGTTCGCACGCCAGACGCCGCCCAGCAAGAGGGCGTGCAGCCTGAACCGGGTTGTTGACGAAGCCCTCTTCCTGTTGGAAGCGGGGGGCCAGAAGCACAGTGTTGCTTTCGCCCGGCGGCTGACGGATGAACTGCCCGAAGTGGAAGCAGACCCGACTCAATTGCGCCAGGTCGTGGTCAACCTCGTGGTCAATGCGATGCAGGCCATCCGCGATCAGGGGCGGATCGAAGTGGAGACGCGCTTCGGCGGCGATTACGTCGAGCTGGTTGTCGCCGACACGGGTTGCGGGATGACACCGGAGGTTCTCAAGCAGGCTTTCAATCCCTTCTATACGACGAAGGACGTCGGCGAGGGGACGGGCCTGGGGCTCTCCGTCGTGCACGGCATCATTGTCGCTCATGGCGGTACGATTCAGGCGACGAGCGAGTCGGGCAAAGGCTCGCGTTTCGTTGTACGTGTGCCCCGAACTCCGAGCGGCGCGAACTATGGGCGGAGCGGCTCCTGATGCAGGAACGGGACCGTATTCTGG
>JBFWYF010001016.1:0-3016 GCA_050186685.1 Pirellulaceae bacterium | reverse complement strand
CGCTCTGAAAGTCGTGCAGGAACTGCAGCAGGCGCGGGAGCTCGATCTGCCCCGTCACCGCAAAGGTGTGGGTTACAAACAAGTCGCGCGTAGGACGCTGCGAGGCCGGGCGCGCCTCCAGTCCGGCCTTCGTACTCAGCCCGTCAATCCAGACACGATAACTGGTTTGAGCTCGACTTGTGTCCGACGACAGCGAACGCTTCTGCCAGGTTGCTAACTGGGATTTGGCGCGCTCGCCGCGGCGCAGGATGAGTTGCTTGTTATCGAATTCCTTGCGCGCCTCCGCGAGCTGGGTTTCCAGCGTCCCGAAGCTGCCCATGACCAGCGACACGAGCCACCACAGGACCACACTGGCCGCCAGAGTGCCCATCAGCAATGCCAGAATTCGTTCGCGCTGTGTCATGACCGGGTACCGCCTTTCTGCGCGGCCTGCGTCGCTGGCGACGCGGAGGATTTCGCAGCTGGACTTGCGGTCGCGGCACTCCTGCCCCCCGAATTTCCAGCCGCACCAGCGGTCAGCGGGATGACTACCCGCTCTTGAAAGCCGTAAGTATACGTGTCCCGCTTGGTATCGTTTACCTTGGTGCCCGACTTGGCAATTCTGCCGTCGGTGCGCAGCCGGTCGTCGACGTCACGAAATTGCGTCCGCTCCCGGGTGAAACCCTCCAGGTTGATTTCGGCCCCGTTGGGCGGCGTGGCCTTGAAAGTTGCTTCGGTGACGATGACGTCCTGTGCCGGCGGCAATCGCTCCGAAAGCCACTGCATTTCATCGAGCCAGTTGACGCTGTGGTCGACGAACTCCTTGACGGCGGCCGCATCCTTCTGCCACTTCTCCGCCTCGGCAATCTTGCCCTTCATGGCCGAGGTCTGGTTCCGCAGGGTGGCAACCTCGTCCTCCAAGGCGCCGAGTTGCCCCCAGAGATAGATGCCACTGCCTAACAGCAGCGAGGCCGCCGTCGCTCCCAGCAACACGTTCCGGCGGCGCGTATCCGTTTTCTCACGATTCTTGCGAGGATGCAGGAAGTCGAGCGCGTGGGGCGTGCTGGTGGCCTCATCGAGCAACAAGCCCAGCAACGGCGCGAATCGGCCGGCTGCAGCGGGCCGGGCCGCTTGTAACGCCGGCCCCAACACGACCTGCTGAAATGGATCAAACAGCTCGACTTCCAGCGACAGTTCCTGCTGGACGAGCGCCTTCATGGCCGCATGCTCAGACCCGTCGCCGCACAGGATCAGTTTTTCCACCCGCCGACCGCCCAACTGATTGTTCGCCGCCGCGATGGTCCGGCGAATCTCGCCCAGCAGCGCACGCGACTGCCCATCTCGATCGTCGCCCGATCCCAGTCGAACCGTGCGCGTCAACAGCATCGCGTCGCCGTCCAGCACCGACAGGTCAGCCTCATCCGTCAGCAGATCGACCATCAGGCGGCACGGCTGGGCCGCACCCTGATCGTGACGCCGCAGCAATGACGCCGCTCCGAATGGTCGCAGCACAATTCGTTTGGGAACCAATTGCGCCGACTCGCAAGTCGTGCGGATCTGCCGCACAACCTCGGGCGACATGGCGGCCGCCAGCACGCTGACCGTTTCCTGGTCGCCCGTCGCCAGCCGCACGAAATCGATAGGCCAGTCCTCGCCAATCGTGGTGAACTGCCGCAGCGCCTGGAATCGCACCATCTCCGGCAGCTCGTCGTCCGGCGCCGGCGGCACGGCGAGCTGCCGCATTTCGATGTTCGCCCGCCCGATGGCCACCAGCGTATCCATGCGACCGAGTCCCATCGTCCGCAGCGCTTCGGCAATCCGAGGTGCCACGGATTCCGACGACCCGCCGTCTTCTCGCCCCGCCAAGGATACCGCGAACGCATGTTCGATCGTCAGCTCTTTGCCCCGCGTCCGCGCTACCGCCAGCCGGGCTTCGCGAACATCCCACTCAATCGCCAGTATTTGTGCCATCGCCGATACCTTTTCCAACCAACTCAGCTCGTGCTCCGCGCCCCGGCCTCACCCCGTGACAAACGACCCGCGCCGCGCGAGGCTCTCTCCCACGCGCGCCGTGGCGACAGTCACCGCTTCCCAGCGCCATCAAGGTGTGCCGACCATGTCGACTCCCAAGATATCCAGGGGATAGCCGCGGCCCAGATGACTGAGGTCTCTCCAGAATAATAGCCGGGGAGTCGTCTCGGTAGCGTCAAAAACCGCCTCGGCTCGCGACGACGGGCCGCCGCCCTGGTAATACCCCACAATCTGTGCCCGGAACACGCTGCCCCGGGCGGTGACAAACGGCAGCAACGCTCGCATCTCGTCCACCGTGACGAGTCCCTCGGTCAGCAGCCAGGTTTCATGCCGGTACGCCGGCTCGTAGGCCACGCCCAGTTCACTCCGTCGCACGACGATTTCGGCGGCCAGTTCCTCGCTGATTCCCGGTATGCCATACAGGAGTTCGGGGGCTGCCTCGTTGATATTAATGCGGCCTGGAACCATCGGCGCTTCGCTGACCGAGCAGTTTTCCATCAAGAGCGGCAGATAATCGGCCATCTCTGCCGGATCGTCCAGGAACGGCGAGTTGACGATCTGCGTGACCCCATTGGCGCCCGGGACCTGCACCTGCTTCCCGATCAGGTCGAGCACCTGGGCGAACGTTCCTTGCGGTTGCTGAGAGAGATCCAAGTCCAGATCCTCCGCTTCCACGACCTGGGTCCGTCCCGTCGCCTGGTTGGAACCCGGAGCCGCTCCCCCTTGCCCGCTTTGGCTTCCGGTGGCTTGGCTGTTGGCGGAGCCGTACAGCCGATAGGCAAGGATGAAATTCGTATAGCTTTCGTCGAACACCGCCAGCAGTTCTTCGCTGAGTGCGTTAAGATCCGTGTTGTTGAGAAAGATCCGCGCCGTGCCATCGGGCCGGACGTTGCCTTCGGCGCTGTAGAGGGTCAGATACGACGCCCAGCCTCGGAAGAAGGTCGTGGAATCCGTTGCGCCCGTCGCACCACCGGATATCGATGTCGACGCCGTGGGTGATACGGTC
>JBFWYF010001015.1:0-3021 GCA_050186685.1 Pirellulaceae bacterium | reverse complement strand
GATCCTCCCTCTCCTTCTGCGTGATCTGCGTAGTTCGCGCTTTGCTTCGCTGCCGGGAAACGCAGAGATCGCGGATTGCCGCCGAGGAGCGCAGATCCTCCCTCTCCTTCTGCGTGATCTGCGTAGTCCGCGTTTTGCTTCGCTGCGGGGAAACGCAGAGATCGCGGATTGCCGCCGAGGGGTGCAGGGTATCTCGCACTGCACCACGGTATCTAAGCCGTGCGTAGCATCGAACGCAGGCGGTCTGTAGAGAGTTCGCGTAAACTGTCCAGTACCAGGTCCGCCGCGTGCAGCTCGGCGCGCGTCCGGCCGGTACTGGCCAACCCGACACTACACATTCCGGCGTTGCGAGCCGCCTCGATGCCGGCGGGGGCGTCTTCAATCACGATGCACCGCTGGGGCGCCATCCCCAGACGTTCGGCGCCCAGCAGATAGACGGTCGGATCCGGCTTGCCGCGGACCACATCGGCGCCGGTCACGACGGCTCCAAACCAGTGCCATCCAAGGCGATCTGCGACCACCGCGACGTTGGCCGGTGGCCCCGACGATCCAATGCCCAATGCCACACCTGCGGCCCGCAAATCGGCCAGCAGTTCCGCTGCTCCCTCCATCGCCGGAAACGACTCGGCGACAATCGCCCGGTACGCCGCTTCTTTCTCCTCGTCCAACTGCCGGATCTGGTCGTCTGACAGATGGGCCATCCCAAACGTGTCGCGGACGACCTCCCGGCTAGTGCGACCAAAACTGCGTGCGAATTGATCTTCCGTGATCGAAAACCCCCATTTCGGCGCGACCTGCAGCCACCCCTCGTAGTGGGCGCGGTAGGAATCGACGAGCACGCCGTCGACATCGAACAGAACTGCCATGTCGCTCGCCATGGGCCAGCACCTCATCCCCGCATTCCGAGATATGTTTCCAGCCATTCCGCAATTCGCTGCTCCGCCTCCGGTGGGACCGCGTGCCCGCGGCGATGGTTGTAAAAGCCTAGTCGCGGACGGTTCGAGTACAACCGGTAGACCGGCATCGCTCGCTGGAGATAGGGCCAGCCGCGGTCGCCGTCCGCCGATTCGCCGCCCACCAGCAGGAACGCCCGCGGCGCGACCAGGGCCAGCAACTCGTGATGGTCGTGGGCAAACCCGGGCGCTTTGATTGAGGGACCGAGATACCACGACGCATCCCAGTTCGAGAATCCGAGTCCAATGCCCCCCTCGCTGCTGACCGTCGCCTGGACACGATCGTCCAGGGCTGCCAGATAAAGGACTTCCTTAGCGCCCAGGGAATGGCCGACGGCTCCAAGTCGTTGCGGGTCGACATGAGGCAGCCTTGCCAAAATATTCAGCGCCATGCGGGCATCGTACAGCATCTTCGCCATGCCTTTGGCCTGGGGCTTCCGCTCGAGGAATCGGGCGGCCTCCTCCGCGGCGGCGATGTGCGTATTGTCCGGCCACAGGTAGTTGCGCGGGCAGATGGCCACGGCGCCGCGTTTCGCCAGTTTCAGCCCGAAAGCTTTTTCGGCATCTTTACCCAGTCCCGCGGGCTGGGTGATGGAATGATTGACCGTCGAGTGGAACACCGCGACCCCCGGACAAGTGCCGGAGGGCCGCAGGGGGCTGAGTACATATGCTTCGGTCAGAATTCCCGGCTCGACTTCATACTGCACGAGCTGTCGGACCACTCCATCGTCCCGGTCCTCGTGCAACACTTTGAGGGACGGTACGAAACTCTCGTCGAGTCCCAGACTGCCCAGAATCGAATGCCAGGCCTGCCGCAGTTCCTGGCGCCGCCCCAGCCACTGCTCTTTCGTCCTTAGAGGTTGCCCTTGGGCATCGGCCAGCACCGGCGACAGTTGTGGCGCTTCCGGAGGCAGAGTGGCCGGGACTAGTTGGACCTCGTCCAGCCAGGGCACGTCGGCTGACGCCTGGTCGGCTCCGACCAGCTGGTGGGCGGTGAAGCCCGCGGCAACAGCGAACAGCCTGCGACCAAAATCCCGTCGATGGAACATCAGATTACCTCCGCAGTCAAAGCAGAACCCCCCCGGTTTGCGGCCGATGCCGCACCGCCGTCGGCAACGGTTTCCGAGCCGACTATGATAGGCGTTGCAGGATCCGCCGGACATCCAGCGGATCGCACCGTCCCGAACGGCACTCTCGTTTACCCACGACACCGCATGGATTTCGCTTCGCTCGTCGGTTATCTCGACAATCCAGCCGCCGCCGAACCCTGGCTCCGCGGCTGGGGCATTACGCACACCTCCCGCGCCCATGAACAGCTGGTCGCGCTGGCTCGCTCCGGCCTGACGCTGGACCTCATGTTGGTCGTGTGCGACCAACTGGAGCGCGCGTTGCCGAGGTTGAGCGATCCGGACATGGCCCTGGCCAATGTGACCCGGTTCGTACTTGCTGCCCGCAGCCCCTTGTCGCTCGGAGGGTTGTTCGAGCGAGACCCTGAATCGCTGCCCACGCTGCTCCAGATCATGTCGACCAGTCAATATCTGAGCGACTGGTTGATCCGCGACCCCGAGAGCTATGACCTCCTGCGGCTGACGGAAGGTCAGCCGGTGGCCCGCGAAGTCCTGGTGCAGGACATCTGCAGCGAGGCGGCATCGTTGCCAGAGGAGCGACAGGTGCTGGCCCTCCTCCGCCGCTACAAGCATCGGGAGATTCTACGGATCGCGTACGGCGATATCGTGCGGAGACAGCCCCTGGACGCGGTGACACGGCAGATCTCGTATCTTGCCGACGGCGTCTGTGAAGCGGCGCTGCGGACTGCGGAACGCCTGCTGACCACCCGCCGGGGAGTACCGCGGCTACCGGGAGGTCGCCGAGCTCGGTTTGCCGTCCTCGCATTGGGCAAGCTGGGCGGTTGTGAGCTGAACTATACGAGTGACTTGGAACTCGTGTTTCTCAGTGACGGCGAGGGACGTACCGATGGCGAGCGCCCCATTTCGAGTCAGGATAATTTTGATCGGCTGGCACGAGGACTGGTCAAGCTCCTGACCGAGAATACGGAGCTGGGGGTCGC
>JBFWYF010001014.1:0-3024 GCA_050186685.1 Pirellulaceae bacterium | reverse complement strand
TGGGCTCGTACCGATCGTGGAGCTGACGGGAAAGAAGTATCCCTGGTTCCGACGGCTTCAGGCGATCACCGACGACCTTTTCCGACACGCGCGCATCGACACGCCTTACGGCAGGATTCCCTCGACCAACGTTGAAGTGAACGGCGACTTGCTGCAAGTCCTGCCCCGTCTCTACGCCATGACGGGCGACCGCAAGTATCTGGATTGGGCTCATCGGTTGGCGGACAGCTACCTGCTGCCGGGCAAGTTCGTTCCATCGCGGCTGTCCGACCACGGTTGCGAGATCGTCGGAGGCCTGGGCCTGCTGTTTGCCGTCGACAAAACGGCACAGCCCGAGAAATACCGCGAATACAAGCGCCACCTGGAATACATGTTCGACGAGATCTTGCTTCGAGGCCGAAACTCGGACGGCCTGATCGTCGGCGACCTGCAGGAGTCGCCAGGACCGCATGACCAAGTCGCGCTCCGCGACGGATGGGGCTACGATTTCGTCGGGTTCCTCGACTACGATTTGGCGCTCGGCACGCATCGCTACGAGGACGCGATTCGGCGGCCAATGCGAAACCTGCTGTCGCCGAATTATCGGCAGTTCGATTGGAACGATCGATCGCGGGACAACACGGCCGATTCGGTGGAGGGAGCGTTGTACCTTGTAAACCAGTATCCCACCGTCGAGACTTTCGTGTGGGCCGACCGGGAGATTGCGACACTCCTTGTGGATCATGCTTCGCCGAACCGGTTGTGGGACACTCACAAACTGGAAGCCAACACGGTCCGATCGGTCCTCATCCATACGATGCTGCACACACGCAACACGATCCTGCGACCCTGGAAACAAGGGCTGCAGCTCGGGGCTGCCCCCCTTGGCGACGGAGTCTGTGTCTTTGTCCGATCTGACGAGCCGTATGAGGGAAAGCTGGAATTCGATGTTCCCCGTCACCGACTCCATCTGGGGTTCGAGCAGAACTGGCCCCGGATGAATACGGTGCCCGAGTGGTTCACCGTCGACCCGACCGATGCGAACCGGTATGAGGTGCGCGATTTGGATGGAGCGACCCGTGAACTGTCCGGCAAAGAGCTTGCCGAAGGCCTGCCGATCCGCCTCGAGCGCCGTAGGCCGTTGCGCCTGGTCATCCAGCCCCGGTAGTGCTATGGCTGCTTCCGGTTTACAACTTCGCGCATGGGGCTGCCACCTCTCCAGGTCCGTTCGCCGCCGTCACGGTCCCTGTGGCAACTGGCGCATTCGGCGAACGGCTGGGGAGAGAGTCGTTCCCGGCGTTGTCGTCCGAACATTGTCCTGCCAGATAACCAGAGGTGTGGATTTATGACTCGCGAGTTCCTGACTTGCTTCGTCGTGCTGTTTATCGGGGTCGCGGGTTTCGGAGTGGACGTCGCGGCTCAGTCCGAAAAGCAAGCGGAGCCCATGAAGTATCGGCGGAATGGGTACCGTGCCGAAACGGCGGTGGAAGCGGCGGAATGGCGAGCCGCGTCGCGCGCCGAGCTGTTTCGTCTGCTCCACATGGCCGACCAAATCGCGGTCCATGCGATCGATGAGCGCAGGCGCAGCGCCCTGCCGCTCGACGAGCGATTGCTTCGTACCGAGGACGTCGGTCCCTACGTTCGACAGGAAATGACCATTCAGTCTCGCCCGGACCGAGTCATTTCCGTCGTCGTCACGATTCCCCGGAATGCGAAACTCGGCACGGCACCGGCGGTGATCTGCATTCACGGACATGGCGGGAATCGGCACATCGTCTATGAACGGTCGAGTCTTTACCGCGGGTTCGCTCGCACACTTGCCGAATCGGGTTACGTGACACTCAGTACGGACGTAGGCCAGCATAACGTGCAGGACGCCACGCGGACCCTCATGGGGGAGCGGCTCTGGGATTTGATGCGAGTCGTCGATTTGGCTGCATCGCGCCCCGAAGTGGATACAGGCCGGATCGGTTGTGCGGGCCTGTCCCTCGGGGGTGAAATGGCCATGTGGCTCGGTGCCATGGACGAGCGGATTGCGGCCACAGTCAGCTCTGGATTTCTCACGACGATGCAGAATTTGCGCGTGGGCCATTGTATGTGCTGGGATTTCCCCGGCCTTCAGGAACGATTCGAGTTCGCCGACATTTGCGCCTTGATTTGTCCCCGGGCCCTGCAATGCCAGAACGGCCTTCAGGAACGCTTGCCGGGTGGTTTTCCGGTAGAGCTTGCCGAGCGCGCGATGGCGGATATCAAGCGTGCTTATCGCGTCGAGGGGCATGGAGGACCGGATCGAGTCCAGCTGGCAACGCACGGCGAGGGGCACGTCTTCGATGTCGAAGCGGGGACGGCCTTTTTAGATGCGGTCCTCAAGTAGTGCACAGTCGGACGTGATTTCTCCTACTCGTACTCCTACTCGTACTCACCCCCGTACCCGTACTCAGCGGAGCGGTACTCCCACTCGACATGTCGAAGGGTTCGCGTTGGCGGGCGAGGCGGCGCTACGGGCGTACCGTTTTGAACGGCGGGACCTCAATGCCCGGATCGGGCGACTGAATTGTAAACGGAACTTCGCGTATCCTGCCTTGCTCCGACACGCTCGCTTTTCCACGCTTCCCATCAAATTCGACTTTCAGTACTTCCGGAGGAGCGGCCTCCGGAAGGAGCCGCACGCGATTCTCTGCGTTGGCCATCCCCTTAACGCCAGCAGCATTGGCCGTCAGCAGACCTGGTTGTTGGATCGTTCGCAGAATTCGATCGACATGTTCGGCTGTAACCGCCGTCGATCCCGAGTTTGTCCGCCAGGCAACCGCAGGTCGCGGCGTCGGTCGAGCCGAGCACTATCCGGCAGCAAGAATTGGGCGTTGTCCTTCTTCCAGGCCGCATCGAGTTGTTGAAATTTGTCACTCACCTGAGGTTGAATTTGCTCCGGTCCTGCTCTCAATCCAGGAATTCGACCAGCTTCTGCCGCTTCCTCCCCCAGGAACTTGCCGCGAGAAGTGCCGATCTACGAGGTGATGAGGTCGGCAAGTGCCTGTGGGGGAGAAG
>JBFWYF010001013.1:0-3025 GCA_050186685.1 Pirellulaceae bacterium | reverse complement strand
GGGGCACGGGGCGGCTGCCGACCATGTACTCCCGCTGGTGGTCCAGGCCTACCGCTCGGAAGATCGTCGCAAACAGTTCGGCCGCTCCTACTTTTCCGTCGACGACGGTCAACCCGTTCTCATCGCTGGCACCATAAACCGCTCCGCCCTGGATACCGCAGCCGGTAAGCGACACGCTCCAGGCCGATGCGAAATGGTCTCGCCCCAGGCTGGCATTGATCTGGGGCGTCCGGCCGAACTCGGATAACGTAATCACCAGCGTGTGTTCGAGCAGTCCGCGTTCCCGCAGGTCGTCGACCAGCGCGGACATCACGCGGTCCAGCTCGCTGACGAGTTCCAAGTGCGTTTCGAAATTCTGGCCGTGGCTGTCCCACCAAGCTCGCGAGACTTTGACAAACGGAACACCGGCATCGACCAGCCGGCGGGCGATCAATGCTTGTTCGCCAAAGAGCGTGGGGCCATAGCGGGCGCGGGTGTGAGGCGTTTCTGACGAGAGGTCGAACAGCTTCTCGCTGGCCATCAGGCCGCGGACGCGGGCGTATGCTTCGTTGTGGCTGGCGACGGTGGGCAACTCCCGGCCGCGGGCAAACCGGGCCGCCAGCAGGTTTCGCAGATCCGCTCGCTCGCGGTGATCCAGTTCGGTAATCTCTTCCAGCCGTCGCAGGTTGGGCGGCACGTTCTGGTCCGTCAGAAACATGGCGTTGTAGCGGGCGCCGAGGAATCCCGATTGGCTCAGCGCGTTGTTGCGCCCCTCGGTGGCGGTGTAGAAGCTGACGTAGTCAGGAACCTGGCTGTCGGCGCGTCCCAGTTCGCGAGCCAGCATCGCGCCCAGGTCAGGCAACTTGAGCGACGGCTCGTCGCGCCGCCCCAGGTGCATCAAGTCGGCCGCCGTGCCATGGTCGGCGATCCGCGTGTCGAGCGAACGAATGATGGCCGTGCGGTCGATCCGCTGGGCAATCTCCGGCATCAGCTCCGACACATGGATGCCGGGCACCGCGGTCGGAATCGCGCGGAACGGCCCACCGGTCGGACGGCCTGGCTTGGGATCAAAGGTCTCCAGCTGACTCGCTCCGCCCGCGAGCCACAGCAAGATCACTCGCTTGTCCGCTCGTTTCAACTCGGCCGCCAGAGCGGGACTCTTCAGCACGTTCAGCGTGCTCATGTCCGTGGCGGCCAGCCCCAGGCCGGTCGCCGCCGCTCCGAGAAACGCCCGCCGGGAAACCGCGTTGCCAGACTCTGCCATGGCCATGCTTACCGCTCCTGCTGCTTCAGTCCGAATCGGTTCGGGGGAAAGGTTGCGCACTGACTGGGCAGGCGGACGTTCGTCGACGCTGCCCGAGAACAAAAAACGCGTCAGTAGTTGAATCGACTCTCGCTGCTGGTCAACAAGGCCCAGACGAGTTGCCGGCGGGCCTGGGGACCGCGATCGGCCCGGGCCGCAAGATAGTCGACCAGCGTCGATACTTCGCCCTCCTCGGGTGGCCTCGCAAAGACGTTCCAGATGGCAAGTTCCGCGGCCGCTTCCGGCGTGTCACAGCGCCCCAGCCGGCCGACCAGCGTGGCGGGCTGGTCCGCCAGCAGACTGTCCGCGATCTCCGTGCCGTTACTCAGCCACAACGCTTCCGCGACACCAACTTGAAAATCTTCGCCCGGCATATCGAAGCCCTTAGCCAGATTCCGAGTGCCTTGTTCCAACGCTGTCATCCGCTGGTCGAATGCGTCGGATGCGGTTTCCGCGGGCAAGTCGTCCGGGCTGGTCGCTCCCAGCCGAAGCAACATGGCGTACTGCCAAGGTTTCAACGGTCGGACCTGGGCTACCGCAAACAGGGAGGGATTGGGACGAGGCAGCGCCGAATCCCAGCGGCTGCTGCGAGCGTAGGCCCGGCTGAGCACCACGCTGCGGATGAACCGTGTCAGGTCGTAACCGCCCCGGCGCATGTCGCGCGCCAGCCACTCGAGCAGTTCCGGATGACTGGGCTGATTCTCTGAGTGCAACTGATCGATGGGCGTCACCAGTCCGTGCCCGAACAAGCGACTCCACAAATGATTGACGATAGCTCGGGAGAAGAAAGCCTGCTCCTGGTCCCGCAACGCCGCATCCACGAGCGCCGCGCGGCGACTGTAGGAAGGCGGCGGAGGTGGCTCTTTCTTTTGTTTGAGCATTTCAAGCCGCTGCTTTTCTTCGCGCTTGGCGCGATCGTCCGGCTCAGGACTGGGCGCCTCGGGGATCAGGGCGCCGTTCAGGAACATCAGCCGCGCGTCCCGCGTTTCGCCCTCTACGGTCTTGAATGTGAGCTGACCGTAGTCTCGCTCACCGAAGAATTCGCCCGCATTGAACGTGCGGCTGAAGAAGGAAAGCATGCCGAAATAATGATCCTGCTTCCAATCGTCAACCAGCGGATGATCATGGCACTTGGCACAGGTCACGTTCACACCGAAAAAGGCCACACTCGTGTCGCTTGCCAGCTGGTCCAAATCGCGCGAACGCGCAGCGACGTAGCGCACCGCGCCCTGCTGACGCACGTCGTCCGGCTCGCCCACAATCATGTCGCGAAACATCTGATCCCACGTTCGGCGCTCGCGGAATGCCTTCACAAGATAGTCACGGATGCTGCTGCGGGTGTCATCCATCAACCAGGCATCGAACTCAGCCGCCTGGTGGCGGGCATAGGCGGAGGACGCGATCAGCCGATCGACGAGGCGAATGCGCTTGTCGGTATCAGGTAAAGCGAGAAACGCACGAGCCTCGGCGGCCGTCGGAGGCCGGCCCACCAGGTCGAGCATCACGCGGCGCAGATAATTGGCATCGTCGACCGGAGGCGCCGAGGAGATGCCAACCTGCTGCAGACGCGTGTCGAGATAGTGGTCAATCGCCTGCTCGGGCGGCAGGTCCGGAGGGAGCAGCGCGGGTTCCGCGCCGCTCGCTCTCGGAAGAACCAGAAGGAGCAACGGACAGATCAAGAGCCGGTTCACCGAGCGCATGGGACTTATCCTTCCACGCCGTGGGGCAGGCATCAGGTCGGGC
>JBFWYF010001012.1:0-3028 GCA_050186685.1 Pirellulaceae bacterium | reverse complement strand
GAACGTCTCGATCCGGCGGAGTCGCCGCTGATGGGCAATGTCAAACCACTGAACGACACCGCACTTGCGCGGGCTCGGATGAGGACGCGGCGGGAATTCGCCGTTGGACTGGCCAGAGATGCCCACGACGACCAGCCGCCCATCCGGCGAAAAGGCCACCGCATGGGCATCGCGCGGAGGAACAAACGGCGCCGCCTGAGTGTGGTGTTCCAGACACACGGCACACGCGGCGAAGGCGACGAGCAGGCGCGTAGTCCGCGCCCACGCTCCCACAATCAGAGGGAGGGCATGCATCTTCCGGTGGCGAGAGCACGAAGATTCGGCGACGCCGGATCGAATGTTTTGCATGAAGAAGATCCTGTGCGACGGGGAAACCACGCGGTCCATCCTATTCGATGCGGGCCTGATCTGCACCCGATCGTGTCTTGCTGTGCGTGGTCCGTCGAGCGTGGTTCCCGGCGGCGTCCCTTCACTCCCACCGCTCGGGCCGAGCGGGCCACTTTCCAGCGAGCGGGCCACAGTCCGGCGGTGTCTTCTCCCGCACCCAGGCTGAGCCGTGCACTCCGGTCGTGAGCCAAGAAGTTGCAATTTTCTAGCAACCGAAGGGGGACTTCGCAGATAACATAGGGCTGGAAGACGGCCCGCGAGGGCCTGCCCAGTCGTTGGTAGTTAGTCCGGCAGAGGGAGAGAGCTCATGTGGTGGCGATGTATGGCCTGGTTGGCAATGGCCGCATGCGTGTCGGCGGTCAACGGGCAGGAGCTGTTCGATCTGACGATCAGCGGTGCAGCTCCGTCGCGGGCCGAGCGCACTGCGGACGAGCTGCGAGTGGAGGACGCAACGGGCAAACTTACCGTGTACCAGCGCGACCGCCGCTATGACACAACAGACGGCATGTACGTGGGTTACCGAAGCGTATCGGCCCGCCAGGTCATCCGCTGGCCGGTCAGCGGGCGAGGGCGCATGCAGCTGGCGACGGACATGCCCGGTGCTCCGGTAACCTTCCGCGCCAGCCAGATGGAGATCGTCCCGCGGGCGGCGGCTGGACCGCCCCGGGGCGTCGATGTGACAGCCCAGACGGCCTATCGACTCGTGCCGACCGCCCCGGCGGCTCCGGCAGGGTCGTTGTCGGTCACGGACGAGCGGCGACTTGCCTTGCGCAGCCGGACGGCACCCGCTGCCCAGGTGTGGCGGTTTACGCCTTTGGGTGGTGGACTGGTGCGGCTGCACAGTGATGCCTGGGGACCGGAATGGTCGCTGGCAGGCCATCCCGAAGACGCGCCGCGTCTCGAGCGGACTTCGGATGCGTTAGACCAGTTGTGGCGGATCGTGCCGGCGCCGGGAGGTGCGGGCGAGGTGGGGCTGGTCAATGTCGGTATGGAGCCTGGCGTGCTCGCCTACCACGACACGGGGCATCTGGCGGTTAAGCCGCGCGGGTGGGGTGTCGGGTATAACTGGCGGCTGACGGTGGTCTCTGCGGCGCTGCCTCCCCAGTACACGCAGTATCGATTCGTGACGCAGGAAGTGCGACCGCGACCGGCCCTGGCGCCAGCTAAGGTCGAGCTGCGCAACCAGCATGCGAAGGAGCTGTGGGTCCTGCTATACGATCGGCTCCGTACCAGCGGCGAGGTGATCAAGATCCCTCCGGCCATGGCCGTGACTACGGCGCTGGAGCGTGACGCCGGGGCCACGATCGTCGAAATCTATGAACGAGTGCTCCCCAATGGTGTAGTGCGGCGTGAGGAGATTGTATCGCAGGTTCCGGCGGCCACCCGGTATGACTTGAGTGTCTACGAAGTCATCGCGCAGTCGGTCGCGATCGACCGGACGGTCCCCGGTGGAAAGCTGGAGGACGTGCAGTACGCACCTCGCAGCATCGGCTGGTTCGAGTTGCCGCCGGGCGAGCAACTGGGCGACGACACGATCGATGTGTACGCGGCAGCCAACGCTCAACAGAATCCGGGGCAAGTGCGGCGGCTGGATCCGAAGGCATGGCAGGCAGCGCCGAAGGCGGCAGATCCCGTGGAGTCGCTGTTGGAGCAGTTCCAGCGCAAGTCGTCGCGTTAGGCAAGTATTCGGCGTCCTGCCCAAGCGCTACGATCCGCCAGGTCCCGCGATGCATGGGCCGGAGAGTTTCCGCGGCCCGCAGGACTGGGCCAACACGCGTTCGCCCACTTACAATACTGGGCAGACCCGAATGTTCCGCATGCGAGTGACAGTCTCGCCATTTGCTTCGTTGTTCATGAATACGGGAAAACTCGCGGGCTGCCGATGAGAGTTGGACCGCGTGATTCGAATCAGGGTGTTAAGGTTGAGTCGAAGACTGTTGTCCAACCACTCTGAAATCGAGTACATCCCACCAATGCTCATGCGACATCCCCATCCGGATTTGCAGTTCACGCACTACCTGCCCTATGGTGCCCTGGTGCACGATGGCGGCGTACAGTTTGTCGTGTTCAGCCGTTCGGCGACGGAAATGCGTTTGCTGCTGTACGAGAGCGCAGACGACCGGGAACCGTGCGATGTAATCACCTTGTCCGCCGACACAGACCGCTGGGGAGATGTCTGGAGCGTGTTCGTTCCGGGGATCGGCCACGGGCAGCTGTATCATTTCCAGGCGGACGGACCTTTTGATCCCGAAATCGGCCAGTGGTTCGATGGCCAGGCACGTCTGATTGACCCGTATGCGAAGGCGCTGTGCGGGCATTTCCAGGAGTCGCGCGACGGGGTCATCCGGCCGCCGAAATGTGTCGTGGTCGATGACGAATTCGACTGGGAAGGCGACCGGCATCTGCGCCGGGATTTGTCCGAGACCATTATTTACGAGATGCACGTCCGCGGCTTCACGCAGCATCCGAACAGCGGCGTCAAGCATCCTGGGTCGTATCTGGGGGTCATCGAAAAGATCCCCTACCTCAAGTCCCTCGGCGTAACGGCCGTCGAATTGATGCCGGTGCACGAGTTTCCGGTACGGGGGGTGTACGGGGACATCCTGGAACGTCCGAATTACTGGGGCTACGATCCGCTGGC